>JAJZGM010000089.1 GCA_021828525.1 Nitrospirota bacterium
GCCTCCACATAGCACCGGGTGGTGGTCGCAATCGCGGACAGATGCTTGAGAAGATTGAGGGAGAGTCTCTCCCCCGAAAGGAGGTCTAAAAAAGGCCCGGAGAGGACTCCGACGACCTGGCCGGGCTCAAGCGCCCCACCCTCCGGAACCTTCCAGTTCACAGCCACCTCTCCCCCAAGAAGGGAAAAGATCCTGGGAATGAAGGGAGCCCCGGCAAGGACCCCCGACTCTTCCGCCATGATCGCCGCCTCGGCCCTCCGGTTGGAGTCCGGGTCCGAAAAGAAAAGACGGCTCGTCAGGTCCCCTTCGGGGAGATCCTCCTCCAGGAATGCCGCAAGGGCCCGGTCGACCGTGGAGGGAAGAAGACCCCCGATCATGGCGTCTCCCCAAGAAAAGCCCTGACCCGGTCAAGAGCCACCTCAAGCCCTTTTCTCTCCTCCTCGAGGGTGACAACAAGCCCCCTGTCCTTTTCCACTACCTCGGGAGGGGCTTTCCGGACAAAATCCTCCCGACAAAGCCGGCCCGAAACCTCCGCGATCTTCTCCCGGACCTTCAGAATCTCCTTCTCGAGTCTGTCGGCCTCCCGGGAAAAGTCCACCAGACCTCCGAGTCCCAAGACCAGATACCCGTCCCGGAAGGGGGCCCGAAGCCCCTTGAGAGCGGGATCCGTGGCCCGGGAAAGCCTGCCGAGCCGTTCGAGAAAGGGCCAGAGAGCCGCCGGGTCTCCCGCATCCCGAGACGAAAGAACCAGGGCTGAGGTGATCTCCTGCGTCGGAGGAATCTTCATGACGCTCCGGGTCTGCCGGACCGACCCGACCATGCTCCGGATCCGGTCAAAGGGCTCCCCCCATCCCTCGGGGATTCGTCCGGCGAGGAGAGGGCTCTCGCCCGTGCCCGTGCATCCGTTGGAAAAACCAAAGAGGCCTGAGAGTTCTTCGGTCACAAAGGGCATGATCGGATGGGCCAGGTCGAGAAGGATCGAACCGACCGTGAGCAGAGTCCTGGCCGTTTCAATTCGGAGCGGATCGGAAGGATCCCGCTCAAAGTCCCCCTTCGTAGCCTCGAGATACCAGTCGCAGAAGAGGCTCCAGGTAAACCGGTAGACAAGGAGGGCTCCCTCGTCATAGCGGTAGGACTCCATCGCCTCCCGGTAGGCGGTCTGGAGCCTTGCGAGTTCTGAGAGGATCCAGCGGTTTGCGATCCCCTGGCAGGAGGCCAGATCGTCAAGAGGGGGTGTCCCGGGAGGGACGACCAGGGAGATGTAGCGGAAGGCACTCCAAAGTTTCGAGACAAAGTTCCGGGCGGCTTCCACCCGTTCGACCGAAAGGCGGATATCCCGTCCGGGCGTGGCCAGAAGGACCAGGGAGAGTCGGAAGGCATCGGTTCCGTAGCGTTCCATGAGCTCCAGGGGGTCAACCACGTTTCCCCGGCTCTTGGTCATCTTTTGCCCGAACTCGTCCCGGACCAGGGCATGGATATAGATATCCCGGAAAGGAACCCGTCCGGTGAGGTAGAGCCCCATCATGATCATTCGGGCAACCCAGAAAAACAGGATGTCGAATCCCGTGACCAGAAGGTTCGTCGGGTAGAAGCGCCGGAGATCCGGCGTCTCGTCGGGCCAGCCCATCGTCGCGAAGGGCCACAGGGCCGAGGAAAACCATGTGTCGAGGACATCGGGGTCCCGCACGAGGTTGATTCCCCCGCAATGCGGACAGACCTCCGGATCATTCCGGAGCACCGAAAGATGGTGACAGTCCTGGCAGGTCCAGGCCGGAATCCGGTGGCCCCACCAAATCTGCCGGGAGATGCACCAGTCCCGGATATTATCGATCCATTCGAAGTAGGTCTTCTCCCAGTTGTCGGGAAAAAACCGGATCTCCCCCGCATCGACCGCCTCCCGGGCCCGGGCCGCCAAGGGGGCCATCCGCACGAACCACTGCAGCGAGAGGCGCGGCTCGACCTCTGTCTGACAGCGGTAGCAGACTCCGATGGCATTCTTGTGGGGCTCCCGACGCACGAGATTCTCGCCCGAATCGAGCACTTCCACGGCCCTGACACGGGCCTTTTCCCGTGGCAGCCCCGACAGGGGACCGGCCTGGGCATTCATGACTCCCCGTTCGTCGATCACGGACAAGGCTCCCAGACCATGTCGCTGTCCGATCTCGAAGTCGACCATCGAATGGCTGGGGGTGATCTTGAGGACCCCTGTCCCGAAGCCGGGGTCGACTGTCGTGTCGGTCACCACGGGAATCGTCCGGTCGGTCATGGGAACCCTTACCCGCCGTCCCACCCAGGCCGCATATCGGTCATCCTCCGGATGGACGGCCAAGGCCAGGTCGGCCACCACCGTCTCAGGTCGTGTCGTGGCCACCAAAAGGGAGTCCTCCGGCCGCTCGGCATCAACGTACCGGATGAAATAGAGCTCCCCTTCCCGATCCAGATGGGTCACCTCAACGTCGGAGAGCGCCGTCAGGCAGCGGGGACACCAGTGGATCATCCGTTCGGCCCGGTAGAGGGCCCCGTCCTCGTAAAGGCGGACGAAGACCTCCCTGACCGCCCGGGAAAACCCCGGGTCCATCGTGAAGCGCTCGTGATCCCAGGAAAGAGAGGCCCCCAGACGCCGGATCTGGTCGAGGATCCCTGAACCGATCGATTCCTTCCAGCGCCAGACACGCTCGACGAAGGCCTCACGCCCCAGGCTCTTGTAATCCACTCCCTCGGCCCTGAGCTGCCTTTCTACAACGTTCTGGGCGGCAATCCCCGCGTGATCGATGCCCGGGATCCAGAGAACGTCCCGTCCCTGTATTCTCCGATACCGGGCGGCCACATCCTGGATCGTCAGGTTGAGGGCGTGGCCCATATGAAGGCGGCCTGTAATGTTCGGAGGGGGAACAACCATCGAAAAGGGCTCACCCTTGGGACCTCCGGAGGAGGCTCCGCGGCTCCATCGAGCAAGACACCTGGCCTCCGCACCTTCCCATTCAAAACGCTTGGGAAGACCCGAAGAAGGTCCACCAGAATCCTGCAATCCATCAAGAAAATCGCTCTCACTCATTCTTCATCCATTCTTCGCTCATGGGGTTATTGGGAGTCCGTCTCCGGGGAGCTTCCCCTTTTATCCCGCAGGATCCGTCGGATAGCCCTGTCGTGCTCCGACAGGGTCCGGGAAAAAATGGAGGGAGATCCGTGACCGTCCGAGACGAAGTAGAGATAGGGCACATCCTTCGCAAAGACGACGGCCTGGAGGGCTTGGGCTCCGGGATTGTCGATGGGCGTAGGCGGAAGTCCTTCATGAAGGTAGGTGTTGTAAAGGGAATCAATCTTCAGGTCTCCTGCCTTCAGGTGGTGGCGATGGGGGAGGAGATAGAGGATCGTCGGATCGCTCTGGAGCTTCATGCCGTTGTGGAGGCGGTTCAGGAAGACTCCTGCGATCAGCGGCATCTCTTTTGACGATCCCGCCTCTTTCTGGATGATGGAGGCCAACGTCACTCCCTGGTTGACGGTCAGGCCCCTCTCTCGGAGGCGGGATTGCCAGTCGGGGACCATCACCCTCCAGAACCGGGAGACCATCATCGAAAGAACCTCCCGGGAGGTCGACCCCTTCGAAAAATAATAGGTGTTCGGGAAGAGATATCCTTCCAGGGAGGTGGAGGGGACATCGAGCTGGCGAAGAAAGTCCCGATCGCTCATGAGGGCCAGATTTTCGTCAATCGTCCCGACTCCCAGACGCGTCATGCGGGCCGCCACCTGGGCGATGGTGAATCCTTCCGGAACGGTCAGCTTCCGGTAATACTTCTGGCCGGCCACCAGATCCCAGAGGATCCGGTAGGGGCGGTTTCCGGGAATGATTTCGTACTCCCCTTCCCGAATGCTGCGGGCCAAGCCGAGAATGTCACTCCAGAAGATCACCGTTTCCGGGGAAGAGACGGCGCCTTTTCTGGCCAGCGTCTGGATCACCTGGCGGAAGGGCGTCCCGTGGGAGACAGTCAGGAGAAAGGGAGCCGCCTCCTCTCCAGGAGGTCCAAAAAAGGCATAAAGGGACCACCCCACTCCAAGCACAAGGAGAAAAAGAAAAAAGACAGTCATTCGCCGGAGGGTGGAAAGGAGAGGGAATCTCACCGGCCCTGGGCCTTTCCTTTCATGGGGATAACGGGAGAACCCACCGTCCCGGGAGGGGATATCTCCTTGAGTCCCGCCACCACCTCGTCAAGAAATCCCTGGAGGAGAAGGACCGCCGCGACGTCATCGCAGAACTCCTTCCTCCCAGGGGGACGTTTTCTTCGGGATTTAAGCTCCCGGGCCCGGGCCGATGTCTGCCCTTCGTCATGGAAAAAGACCGGAAGGGATAGGCGTTTTCCGAGGCTCCGGCCCGTCTCGAGAAAGAGGGGAGCCCGGGGATTCGGATCCCCGCTCAGATGGTAGAACGGAACACCGAAGACCAGGCCCGCAACGTCATTTTCGCAAACAAGAGTTGCCAATTTTATCAGGACCTCCTCGTCCGGGGGGACCAAAAGAAGGTCTTCCCCCTTTCTGGCAAGAATTCCCAGGGGTCGTGCCAGGATCCGGGTGGGATCAGAGATGGCAAGGCCTATTCGCCTGCCGCCCCAGTCAACCCCCATGAGTACTCCCGCTGGCATTGTCGGATAATCCATCGTCAGGAGCCGACCAGGGTTCTCAAGGCTTCCTCGCGGATCTCGGTGCGCACCGTGTCGAGAAAGACCGGCCAGGAGGGAGGAGGAGCGCCTCCCCCTTCGGCCCAGGTAGGCCGCCCGCCCCCCTTTCCTCCAAGGGTCACGGCCATTTTTCGGATCCAGGAGTTGACGGGAAAGCGCTTTTCCAGGTCCTGCGAGGCCCATCCCAAAAGCAACACCTGGTCTTCGGTCCGTCCTGCAAGGATGATGAAGCCCGAAGGGATGCGACCCTTCAGAATGTCCATCCTGAGGCGGAGATCGCGCCCGTCACGGCAGTCCACCGCCGCCACCAGAATGCGGATATCCCCCGCCACGATGCTTTCTCCCAGCATGCCGGAAGTCTCAACCTCGAAGAGATGCGACTTCGTGGCCCGAAGCTCCTGTTCAAGGGTTTCCCGAGCCTTCTCGTCCGACTCGAGACGGTCGAGGATCCGTCCGCCCGGAGTCCGGAGGAAGCCTCTGATGGCGGAGAGCTCTTCGCGCCATTTCTTCCCCTGACCATAGGCGGCGCTTCCGGCCAGGGCCTCGATCCTGCGTGTTCCGGCAGCCACTCCGGACTCGGAGAGCACATAGAGAAGACCAATCTCGGAAAGTTCATGAACATGAGTGCCGCCGCACAGCTCCACCGACATGCCGGGGACTTCCACGACGCGGACCCGGTCCCCGTACTTCTCTCCGAAAAAGGCCAGAGCTCCTCCCGCCAGGGCTTCCTGGCGGTTTTTTTCCGAGATTCTGACCGCTTCTCCTGTGGCAATCCAGTCGTTGACCAGCGTCTCGATTCTTTCGGTCTGCAGGGGAGTCAGCGGCTCCCCGTGGGTAAAGTCGAAACGGAGACGGTCGGGGAGAACGAGGGATCCGGCCTGGCGGACATGGTCCCCCAGAACCTTCCGGAGGGCGGCATGCAAAAGGTGGGTGGCTGTGTGGTGGATCCGGGCACCGCGCCGCCAGGACGGGTCCACGGACAGGCGCACGGGCTCTCCAACGGCCAGTGTTCCCGTCCGGACACGGCCCCGATGAGAAATCCAGCCCGGGTAGGGGCGATAGACCGACTCCACCGAAATCTCGCCGGAGGGACCCGTGATCACTCCCCGATCCCCGACCTGGCCTCCTCCTTCCGGATAAAACGGGCTCACGCCGGACACCAACTCGACCTCCTCCCCTTCCGACACCTTTTGAA
>JAJZGM010000090.1 GCA_021828525.1 Nitrospirota bacterium
CCCCTGATAGCCGATCACGACAAGCCCCCCCGCCACCGGGGTTATGCCTGACAGAACACCGATATAAGGCGATCCTTTTTTGTCGGAGGGGGGAACGGAGGGAGGAGGCGGCTGGACCATCAAGAAAGGTGTTCCGGCCGGAAGATTTACGACCGGAAGGGAGACGGCCTGAGGCTTCTGACAGGCTGACAGAAAAAGGGAGGCTGCAGCCAATCCGGCGAGCCCCCCGCGAAAAATCGAGGTTTTTCCTAAAGACGTGTGACGGCCATCACTCATGTGGATCAGGATAACTGATCCCGCCCCTCTCCGCAAGGGAGGCGGTCTTATCGCAATTTCTAGTGAATGTTCTGTTCTTCCTCGTAGCGTTTGCCTTCCTTTTCCTCAAAATTGAAGGGCTTGAAGTGGTATTCGAAGATGGTCTTGATGGCGAAGGGAGAGCTCACAGGCGTCAGCCCCGTGCCCACACCGATATTCCAGTCGATATGCTCTCCGATCGCGAAATTCCAGCTCTGGAAGATGAACTGCTGCTGCATCGCAGCATAGAGGGAGGGAGGGCCTCCCAGCGCATCCATATTGTTGATCGCCCCCGTTTCCCCGAAGGCTTCAATCCCCGCGTTGACATTTTCCGCAAGGAGATAATAGATACCGGCTGAATAGGAAAATTCCGGCGGATAGTTTGGCTCGGAGCCGTCTGTGATAAAAAAGAATGAGGGATTAACATCGATAATGAAGCGGCCGATCTTCTTTTCCGCGATCAGGATGATGTCAAGGATGGACGGCATTCCGGTCCCCCCTCCGGGAGCCCAGTACTCGATCTGGACGGCGGGATCGATGAAGTCGGGGATCCTTGGAAAGCGCAGCCGGGTTGTGATGGCCCGTGTCTGGATGTAGGAATAGGTCTGTCCCGCCCCGGCGACAAAGTCCACATAAGTTCCAAGAGTCCACCAGTCGGTCACCCCGAACTCCAGGAAATAGGTCGAAAAAAGAAGATTCGAATTTCGGATGTTTTTCCCGTAGATGGATTCGGTCACCTTGTTGGGCAGCAACAAGGTCTGCCAGGTGCCGACACTGATCTCCCCTTGTTCGGGCGTCTCGTAGGGATAGATGATGAAATCCCGGAAGGGATCAGCGAGCGAGACGGAGGGGTGAAGGCCGATAGCATTCACAGCCAAAAGAAAAGCAAGGAAAAAGGACCAAGGGAAATGGGAGGGGTGAAATCTTCCGGGGCGTGGAGGTCTCAAGACAGTCCTTTCTCGCTTGGGGGCAGGAATCACTCCTAGATCCAGAACAAAGCCTGAATCAGACGAAAGAAATGGGCGCTCAATCAGAGTCAGGCCTCCGGAGGGAGGACACGGCAAAAGAGCGGGCGCATTCCGACTGCACCCCGACCCGTATCCAGACCGGGAACCGGTCAATGCCAAAAGACAGAGAAGATTTCATGGGAAACGGAGATATTTATAAGATCTTCCGAGGCAAATGTAAAGTCTTTGATATCGTCACGGGACAGATCGGAATCCCAAGTCCAGGACTCGCCATACAGGAAAGTTCCCGGCCGGGATCGCTTCCATTGTCGGGACAAGGCGCTGCCGTCCATCAAAAACCGGAGCGAGATCTTGGGACCATTGTCTTGCGGACCCCATCTCCTATAATATGGAAGCAATTCTCATTTTGAGCCCGGAATGCGATTTTTCAACAGAGACGGAAAGGACACGTTGAATCAGACAATCCGCGAGCCGGAGATCTCCCTGAAGGCCCTCCGGCATAGCGCCGCCCATGTTCTGGCCCAGGCCGTAAAGCGACTCTTTCCTTCCGCCCAGGTGGGCATTGGCCCCGCCACGGAGGAAGGGTTCTACTACGATTTCCATTTTGACCGTCCCTTTTCCCCCGAAGACCTCGAAAGGATCGAGGCCGAGATGAAGGCCATCATCTCCTCCCGCTCCCCGATCGTCCGGAGAGCCCTTTCCCGGAAGGAGGCCGGAGACCTGTTTTCCTCCAAGGGAGAATCCTTCAAGCTCGAGATTCTCCATGGGATTCCGGAAGAGTCCGAGATCACGGTCTACGACCAGGGTGATTTCACCGATCTCTGCCGGGGCCCCCACCTGCCGAACACGGGAGAGATCGGGGCCGTCAAGCTTCTTTCCTCTTCCGGGGCCTACTGGAAGGGGGTCGAGAGCAACCCCTCGCTCCAGCGCATTTATGGCACAGCCTTTCCGACCCAGAAAGAGCTGGACGAATATCTCCAGAGACTCGAGGAAATCCGTCAGCGCGACCATCGGAAGCTCGGGAAGGAACTGGGATTCTTTCGCACCCTTGACGAAAAGGGGGCCGGAATGGTCCTCTGGCTTCCAAGAGGGGCCCGGATCCGGCGTGTGATCGAGGATATCTGGAAAATCCGCCACGACCGTCATGGCTACCAGTATGTCTATACCCCCCACATAGCCCGGCTCGATCTCTGGAAACAGTCCGGCCACTGGGATTTTTACCGCGACAGCATGTTTTCCCCCATGGAGGTCGAAGGGTCGGAGTTCGAACTCAAGCCGATGAACTGCCCCTTTCACATCCTGATCTTCAAGGAGTCCATCCAGAGCTACCGGGATCTTCCAGTCCGCTTCGCGGAGCTCGGAACCGTCTACCGGTACGAACGTTCCGGCACCCTTCACGGTCTTCTCCGGGTCAGAGGCTTTACCCAAGATGACGCCCATATCTTCTGCAGGCCGGAGGACATCGCCTCCGAAATCGGAAAAGTGTTGAAACTCGTCGACGAAATGCTCATCCCTTTCGGATTCACGAATCGCTCCGTCTATCTTTCGACCCGACCGGAAGGCTCCGTGGGCTCCGACGAAAACTGGGAGCTTGCCACCCGGGCCCTCGAAGGGGCCCTCCGCACAGCCGGCATCCCCTACGAAATCGATCCGGGAGAAGGGGTCTTCTATGGTCCCAAGATCGACATGAAATTCCACGATGTCCTTGGCCGGACATGGCAGCTCTCCACCATCCAGGTCGACTTCAATCTTCCCGAAAAATTTGACCTGACCTACCGGGACGCCTCCGGAAAGGACGTCCGTCCCATCATGATCCACCGGGCCCTTTTGGGGTCGGTCGAACGCTTCTTCGGGATCCTCGTGGAACATTTCAAGGGGGCCTTCCCGCTATGGCTGGCCCCGGAACAGGTCTCAATCCTCACCATTGCCGACCGGCACATTCCCTTTGCGGAAAAAATTGCCCGGGCCCTTGAGGCCTCGACCCTCAGGGTCTCAACTGACTTCAGGAATGAAAAGATCGGTCTCAAGATCCGCGAAGCCCAGCTCCAAAAAGTTCCCCAGATGTGGGTCGTGGGGGACAGGGAGATGGAAGACGGAACGGTTTCGGTCAGACACCGGGACGGAAGGTCTGGCGAAGTGCTTCCTTGGGAAGCGGCCATGGCGGCAGTCGCAGAAGAAAACCGGTCCGGACTGGCCCTTGGAGATTTGACGCAAAACCGATAAGACCAACCATCAAGAAGGGGGTTCCTGATTAATTCCAAAACGCGCATCAACCATGAGATCAAGACAAAGGAAGTCCGGCTGATTGGAGCCGATGGAGAACAGCTCGGCATTGTTCCCACAATCGTGGCGATCAAGAAGGCAGAGGAAGCGGGCTTCGACCTGGTGGAGGTCTCGCCCAATGCCAAACCTCCCGTCTGCAAGCTGATGGATTATGGAAAGTTCCAGTACGAGCAGAGCAAGAAAGTCCATTCCATGAAGCAGCACCAGCGGACCGGACAGGTCAAGGAGCTCAAGTTTCGCCCCCACATCAATGATCATGATCTCAGCATCAAGATCCATTACGTGGAACGATTCCTTGAAGAAGGGAACAAGGCCAAGGTGGCCCTGGTCTTTCGTGGCCGGGAAATGATTCGCTCAGAAATCGGGACCGAGCTCATGCAGAAGATGATTGCGGCCCTCGGCCCGAAGGCGATCGTGGAATCTCCGCCGAAATTTGAAGGGTCCAGCATGACCATGGTCCTGGCCCCGGCCGCTCCTACGAAACCCCCTTCCCGGGAGTCGAAAGGGACGGAAGGCGAAACCGACGCCCCAAAGGATTGAATCCCGCCATTTCTTGTGCTAGACTACCAAAATTGTGATTTAATCGGGTTATTTTCACGAGGAAAGGAAGTGCAACGTGGCAACAGGACGTGTTCTCAAGACCAAGCGCGCCGCAAAAAAGAGGTTTTCCCTAACCGGCACCGGAAAAGTCAAGTTCCACAAGTCCGGGAAGCGCCACCTGCTGACCGGAAAGTCCTCGAAACGGATGCGGTCCCTGTCGACAGGCATCCTCGAAAAAGGCCAGGCAAAAAAGGTTCTCGCCAACCTGAACATCTGACCTGACGATCACCGGAGGATCGGGTGTTGCATCCTCCCAGTTCGTCCCTGATCATTTTATCGTGTCCCTTCAAGGAGGAATTCAATGCCACGCGTAAAAGGCGGACCCCAGACTCGGGCACGCCGCAAAAAGATTCTCGATATGGCCAAGGGGTATTGGGGAGGACGATCCCGCCTTTACCGTTCGGCACGCCACACCGTCGAAAAGGGATTGACCTATGCCTATCGGGACCGCAAGGCCAAGAAGCGGGAGTTCAGAAGGCTCTGGATCCAGAGAATCAATTCGGCCTGCCGTCCCCAGGGGATCAGCTACAGCCGTCTGATCGCCGGTCTCAGGAAACTGGGGATCGGACTTGACCGCAAGATTCTGGCCGACCTCGCATTAAATCAGCCCGAGGCCTTTTCCGATCTCCTGAAGAAGGTCAAGGCGGCTGGCTGATCACTCCACGCCGTTCCTGTTCAGGAAAGGCGCCACACGGCGCCTTTCCTTTTTCCGCTCTTGCGTTTGCCCCTCAACTTTCTCCCGATTTCAATGCCTCCTCACCCCTCCCCTCTCTGAAAACTTTGACATCAGCGCATTGATCGAAGAAAATAGAAAAAATTGGGCGTAAGGCCCTTTTTCTTACCTATCCGGCAGGGGCGTCAGAATGGTCGTCCGCTATGCGGAAAACAAGGAAGAAAGCGCAGAAATCCTTCGCCTCGTCCTTCAGAAAATGAGCGAATGGCGTCTTTCCTTTACGCCCGTCCATTACACCGTCGTTTACGAATATGTCACGAACATCAATCCCGGCCTTCGAAAAATCCTTGATGACCTGGTCGCCACAGGCACACTCACCGACAAGAAAATCGAAGAAGCCTATTATGGCTTCATCGTTCCCGAGCAGGCCCTTCCGGTTCTCGAACAGAGGGGTCTTCTGACCCGGGAGACCCTCGAAATTTTAAATCGCATGGCCGAATCCGCCAACGCCACCATGCAGACCACCCAGAAGGCGCGCTTTGGTATTCTCTCCCAGCATAACGCTCTCCGGACCGCCGAAGTCGTCGACTCCTCCCTTTTGCAGTCCGTCATCACCCGACTTGCGGGGGAGACAAAAAAACTCGTCGAAACCAGTGAAACACTGGAAAACAAGCTGAAAGACAGCCGCAAGGAGATAGAGGCCCTCCGATCGGAACTCCAGGCGGTCGCCCAGGCTTCCGCCCTCGACCCGCTCACCGGCATCATCAACCGGAGGGGCTTCGAAAAACAGATCACCACCTGTCTCGAATCCCACGAAAAGAGGGTGGGAGACTGCTCCTTTCTGTTTCTTGACATCGATCATTTCAAGCAGATCAATGACGAATACGGCCACGTCGTAGGAGACCGCGTGCTTCAGGCCGTGGCCCAGGTGCTTCGGGCCAAGACCCGGGGGGAAGACATCGTGACCCGCTACGGAGGAGAGGAATTTGTCGTCATCCTTCCCGCGACCCCGATCGACAAGGCC
>JAJZGM010000091.1 GCA_021828525.1 Nitrospirota bacterium
CCCGCTCGATCTGATCGCGGGTGGTCTTGTCGAGATCCGAGGCAAACTGGGCAAAGGCCGCCAGTTCCCGGAACTGGGCCATTTCAAGCCGCATCTTTCCCGCCACCTGCTTCATCGCCTTGATCTGGGCTGCCCCTCCGACACGGGAGACGGAAATGCCCGGATTGATGGCCGGCCGGATGCCCGAATAGAAGAGGTCGGTCTCGAGGTAGATCTGGCCATCGGTGATGGAGATGACATTGGTCGGAACGAAGGCGGAAACGTCCCCGGCCTGGGTCTCGATGATGGGAAGGGCCGTCAGGGATCCCCCTCCGTTCTTTTCGTTGAGCCGGGCCGCCCGCTCAAGAAGACGGGAATGGAGATAGAAAACGTCTCCGGGATAGGCCTCGCGTCCCGGGGGACGCCGAAGAAGGAGGGACATCTGGCGGTAGGCCCAGGCATGCTTTGTCAGATCATCGTAGACAATGAGGGCATCCATTCCGCGGTCCCTGAAATATTCGCCCATGGCGCAGCCGGCGTAGGGAGCGATGTACTGGAGTGCGGCGGGTTCGGCCGCGGAGGCGGAAACGACGATCGTATACTCCAGGGCTCCATGTTTCTCCAGGGTCCGGACCACATTCACGACGCTCGAGGCCTTCTGGCCGATGGCGACGTAAATGCAGACCACGTTGTTCCCCTTCTGGTTGATGATGGTGTCGAGGGCGATCGTTGTCTTTCCGGTCTGCCGGTCTCCGATGATGAGCTCACGCTGGCCGCGGCCGATTGGAATCATGGCATCGATCGACTTGATCCCGGTCTGGAGGGGAACAGAGACGGACTTTCGCGTGGAGACGCCCGGAGCGATCTTTTCAATAGGCGAGTGAAGCTCGGCCTTGACCGGACCTTTCCCGTCGAGCGGCTCCCCCATGGGGTTGACCACCCGACCGACCAGACCGGGGCCGACCGGAACCTCCATGATCTTACCCGTCGTCCGGACCTCGTCGCCGACAACGGCTTCCTCGCCCCCCTCGAGAATCACCGCCCCGATTTCGTTCTCCTCGAGGTTCAAAACCAGGGCCGAGCCGCCCTTGATGATTTCGAGCATCTCCCCGTACATGGCCTTTTCAAGCCCCGAGATACGAAGAATTCCGTCTCCGGAGGAGAGGATTGTTCCGCGATCGGAGGTTTCGACCCCTCCCTTGAAGCTTCCCAGATTTTTCATCAGGTTTTCGGTAATATCTGAACTTTTCAAGGCACCCTCATATCGATTGAATGTCGCCCGCCCGGCGGGCCTTTATTCTGCGCCCGGAACTCCCCTCATCCGGGGAGTCTCTCAGGCCGTTTTCAACAGCTGACGCTCGAGTTCCCGTATCCTGGCCGCCAGACTGGCATCCCAAACCCGGGAACCAATCCGGATTTCAAGGCCGGCCATAAGCTCGGGCCGGACCTTCCAGACCGGCTTGACGGAAAGACGTTGGCCCGACGACTTGGAGGCTGCCAGATCCCGACCCGGTCCGTCATTGACGAAGCGAAGAAGGGCTTCCGTGATTTTCGACTGGACATCAGGAGAGAGTGGGGCAGGAGAATGAACCTCCACCACGACCCGGCCGGCCTGAAGATCGAAGCGTGTCTCCAGGGCCTTTTGAAGAAAGGGGATACCCTCCCACAGGTTCTCCCTGAGAAGGGGTTCGAGAAGGAGCTCCTCGTGATCCGGAAGATCGCGGCCCAGGGATTCGGAAAGAAGATTCCGGAAAAAACCTGTCTTGTCTTCGAGGGAATACCGTCCATCCAGGGCAAAACTCATTGCCGGGCGAATTTTCCGGATCCTGTTCATGAGGTCCAGGACGGCCATCCACCGGTCAAGCGTCCCTTCATCCGTTCCGATCATGCCGGCGATCGCTCCGGCCCATCTCTCCAGGAACCGTTCGTCAACCCGCCGCCCCATCAGCCGGCCTTCCTCTCGTCGAGAGCTTTCATCGCCTTGTTGATAAAGAGAACCTTCTGCGTGTCCGAGAGGCTTTCCTCGAGCAGGGTTTCAAGACTCCGAACGATGAGAGTCACCGTCTCCGTCCGGAGGTCCCCCTTCATCTTTTCCCGGTCGGCCGCGATCTGGGCCGCGGCCTTGTCGAGTTCCGCCTTGACGGAAAGGGCCAGTTCCTTTTCGCGTTCCTCCCTGAGCGTGCGGGCCATTTCCTCGGCCTGGCGAATCATGGCGTCGGACTGGGCCCGGGCTTTTTCGAGAATGGCGCGCTGCTCGGCCAGAAGGCGTTCGGACTCCTCGCGATTGGCCCGGGCGGCCTCGAGGTCGGAGGAGACCTTTTTCCGGCGTTCCTCAAGAATCCGTGTCATGGCGGGGTACAGGTATTTCGCGACGATCAGAAGCATCAGCGCAAAGGACACCACCGACCAGAAGACAAGAGACGGGAAAAACTTCGTATCAAACTGAGGCATGGTCCAATCCTTTGATTCCCTGATGGTGATCCGTCCGACTGCCGTGAATCAGCCGGGTCGTCCGGAAACTCCGGACTTTCGGATCCGGAAAGAGGTCTACTTTCTGAGACCCATGATGATAAAGGCGATCACGAGCGCATAGAGGGCCACGGCTTCCGAGAGGGCGAAGCCAAGCCACATGTACTTGGAGACGCGGCCTTCGATCTCGGGCTGGCGGGCGACGGCCTCGATCATTTTCCCGAAGATATACCCGATTCCGGCTCCCGATCCGGCCACACCGATCGCCGCGGCACCCATACCGATCAACGCTGCTGCATGCACATCCATGAAAAAGTTCCTCCTGAGGATTGAAGAAAAGCTGTCGTTAGTGGTTCAACTTCATCGCCTGCCCCAGATAGACGGCGGAGAGGACGGCGAAGATATAAGCCTGGATAAAGGCCACCAGGACTTCGAGCAGGTAAAGGACGACCGAAATGGAAAATGGCAGCCACTTGAGATAGATCGCAAGCGAGGTCGTCAGGCTCAGGAGCACGAAGAGGATCGTATGCCCGGCCGTCATGTTGGCAAAGAGACGAACCGCCAGGGAGAGCGGCCGCGCAAGCTGGGAGATGATTTCGATCGGGACGACAAGAGGCATCATCCATCCCGGAACCCCCTCCGGAACAAGGATCGAGAGGAATTTCATCCCGTGCTTCACGAACCCGATCACAAGGCTGATGAGATAGACCGTGACGGCCAGGAGTCCCGTGACGACGATCTGGGAGGTGATCGTGTAAACCCCCGGAATCAGACCCAGAAAATTGCTGAGAAAGACGAAGAGAAAGAGGACGAAAATCGGAAGAAGGAACTTTTTCCGGTTTTCCGCGCCCACATTTTCGTCGACGACGGTCGTCAATGTGTCAAAAAGCATCTCGAGAGTCGTCTGGAAACGTCCCGGAACGAGGGTTGCCACCCGGACGAAATAAAGACTCGCCAGGGCCGTGATACCCACCATCAACCACAGGGAGACCACCGCCTGCGTCACGGAAATGTCGAATCCCAGGAGATGAAGACGGATGATCGGATGAAGGAAAAACTCTTCCAGAGGATTGCCCTGCAACCATGCCTCCAAATGTTACGAAAATTCGGCGAAAGAGCCGGAACCTCAGCTCTTGTCGCTGTCGTCGTCGATCAGCCGGCTCATCTCGCGGAAGACCAGCCAGAACCCGGTCACCCCGCCGATCACCAGCCCCAGGAGCGACAGGGCCGGAAAAATCTTCATCTTCAGGATCGTGTCGAGGTAGTACCCGACAGCGGCGAAGGAGAACGTCACCGCCACCAGCTCGAAACCGACCCTCGCAATGAACCAGCCACCCCGGTTTTGTTGCGCCATGAGAAAACCTTCAGGCTAGAACAGATATCCGGAACGTCGCGGACCCGTGATCCATTTTTTCTTTCTTAAAAAAGCATATCTTTTTTATTATAGCCATTAAATGAAAAACATTCAAGCCACATTCCGGAATGGATGATGCCCCGGGCGGGTTTTCTTGGCTTCCTGGCGTGGACCGGTGTACCCTATAGCATTGAGTCTTTCCGGACGGAAGGCCTCTGAAAACCCTGACCTGAGGACTGTCGATGATTCCCCGCATTCTCTGGCTTGTCTATGGCTACCTGCTGGTCTTCATGACGGGAGGGGCGCTTCTGATGACCCTGTATGTCACCCCCTCACTTTTTGCGCACCTGGGGGTCGCCAAGGCGGGAGAGGCCGTGTCGGTCCTTTTTCCCGGATATTTTCACCTTCTCTTTACCGGGGCGATCATCGAGGTCTCTCTCCTCCTGCTCCTCTCCCGGATTTCCTCACGTCCGACCAGGACCCTCCTTTTGGGATGGACGGGCGGGCTGGTCCTTTCGGGAGTCCTGGCCCTCTATCTCGGTCCCCATGCCCTGGAGCTCAAACGCCTGCACGACCAGATGCCGTCCGATGTTCCGAGGTCGGAAGCCTTCGCCATGGCCCACCGCATCACCTTTCTCATCAACCTCTCGCTCCTCCTGGGGCTTCTGGGAGCCACTCTCTCCCTTCTTTCGGGGACTGTCAGCTCCCCCCCGGAAAGAGCTCATCCGGGCCCGCCGCCAGGAAGTCCGGCCTGAAGGAGGGATTTCCTCCGGGGTCACCGAACCCCCACAGGACCCCGCAGGTCCGCACTCCGGCCCTGGCCCCGGCCTCGACATCCACAGCGCTGTCCCCGACCATGAGGACCCGTCCGGGGTCAACTTCCCGTCCTTCCACAACATAAAGGATCGGCATGGGGTGAGGCTTCCTTTCGGAACAGGTATCCCCTCCCACGATTTCCACAAAAAGACGGTCGACCCCCAGCCGTTCGAGAAGGGAGCGGCACAGTCCCTCCCTTTTGTTTGAGACCACGGCCGAAGGGACGGAAAGCCTCGCGATCCCTTCCGCCATCCCGTCATAGAACCGGGTGTTGTCCGCAAGGTGGATGCGGTACCATTCCAGGAAGAGATCGATCGCCTTCTCCACCGTTCCCGGAGAAGCCCCCAAAGGAAGCGCCTCGGTCACGAGATGTCGCACACCCTGGCCAACCATCCGGGAAAACCGGTCGAAAGGGACGAGCGGATACCCCAGGGCCCTCATGGCCACGTTCGTCGCCTCCACCAGGTCCAGCCGCGAATCCACGAGCGTCCCGTCCAGGTCCCAGAGGACCAGGTCGTATTCTGAAAGTCTCACTCTTGGGCCTTCGGCCATTCTTTTCTCCTCATTCTTTTCACCGATTGCTTCCATTTCCGTCTTCGGGGGCCTCCCGCAGGACATCCCCCAGGCGGTTGAAGAGGACGACCAGGAGAACGATGAGCCCTCCCGATGCCAGAAGCCAGGGGGCGCTGTTCATCGTTTCAAGCGACTGGCTCTCCGCCAGGATGTTTCCCAGACTCGGATGGGGTTCGGAGAGCCCAAGCCCCAGAAAGGAGAGACCGGCCTCCCCCACGATGAAGGCCGGGATCGAAAGCGTCACGCTGACCAGCAGATAGTAGCGCATGTTGGGCAGAAGGTGGCGGAAGATCACCCGGGCGGGCGAAGCCCCCGCCGCCACGGCCGAAAGGATGAAATCGCGCCCGGAGAGGGAGAGGACGAGGCCCCGCACCACCCTGGACAGGGAGGCCCATCCGATGAGGCTCAGGGACCCCGTGATGATCAGGGTGATCGCCTCGGAAGAGAGTCCGTAGGGAACGATGGAGCGGAGTCCCATCAGAAGATAGAGGGCCGGGACCGCCATGACAATCTCGGAGAGACGCATCAGGATCCGGTCCGTCCAGCCCCCGGCATACCCTGCCACCAGCCCCACCACGGTCCCGATGGAAAAGGAGATCGCCACGCCCAGGAGAGAGAGGAGAAAGGAAAAGCGCATGCCGTAGAGA
>JAJZGM010000092.1 GCA_021828525.1 Nitrospirota bacterium
CATTCTGGCTGCGGGAATGGGAACCCGTCTTCGGACCATTTTCCCGGACATTCCCAAACCTCTGGTTCCGGTTGCCGGGAAACCGGCCATCTCCTGGGCTATGGAGATCCTTCGGGAGACGGGAGCGGAGCGCATCATCGTTAACACCCACTACCAAAGGGAGAGGATGAAAAAAGAATTGCCTCCGCTCGCCCCCCCGGGAATCGAACTGCTTCTTTCTGAGGAAGAGACCCTTCTGGGAACAGGCGGGGGGATCCTGAAGGCCAGGGAGGGATTTTTGTCCTATGACTGGCTGGTCGTCATCAACGCCGACATCCTGACCGACTTCCGTCCAGGGACGCTTCTGAAACGACTTGAGAAGGACAAAACGGAGGCTCACCTCGTCTGTTCGGAGTCCGGCCCTGTGGCCGAGATGGGAAAAATCGGCCTGATGCCGTCGGGAAAGGTCTGGTTTCCCGGACAGGCGGACGGGGACAAGACAATCCGGAAAGGGGTGTTCATGGGACTCCATGTTATCCGGCCATCCGTTCTGGGTCACATCAAGAGAGAAGGACCGGTGTCCATTATCGAGATTTACCGGCAGCTGATCGGGGAGGGAAAGAAGATCCGTGGAAGCTTTACGAGGAAATTTTGGGTCGATCTGGGGACGGAAGATGGATATCGGCGCGCGCTTCAACATCTCTCAGAAAGGCCAGAAAGGGCTCTCCAGGAACAGGGGTGATCTGTCCAAGCAGGGCTTCTTCCCGGGCGCCGGTGACAGTCCGGATAGCGCCGCTTCGCCCGGAAAGAGTCAGGAGGGAGAGGTAGGCGAAGGCAATTGACTCAATCGCCTGCGGGGGGAATCCGAACTCCAGGGAAGACTGGACGGGTAAACCTGTGCGTTCCCCGATCCGTTTCAGCAAGAAATGGTTGTTGACGCCTCCTCCTCCCACGATGATCCGGGCCGGGGGCTCGGGAAGGAAGCGGAGGGCTCCCTCGATTTCAGAGGCGGTCAACTCCGTGATGGTGGCAAGAAAGTCTTGTGGCCGGTCGTACGGGTCGACGGCCAGGGTGGTGCAGTCCTCAAAAACCTGTTCAAGGCGGCCTGCCCCCCATTCCTCGGCCCCCGTCGATTTGGGCGGGTAAAGGGAAAAAAACGGATCCGACCGCAGCTTCTCGAGAAGTGGTATGATCACCTGTCCGGACTGGGACCACTGACCCTGGGCGTCGAAGGATTGTTGTCCCTGGGTCAGACGCAGGACCGCGAGATCGAGCAGCATGTTTCCCGGACCGGTGTCAAAGGCGATGACGGGAGTCTCCGAGCGGCTGTCCGGAAGAAATGTGAGGTTGGCGATGCCACCGATATTCAGAAAGGCCCGGGGCTCGTTTGCCGTAAACAGGGCCCGGTGAAGGACCGGAGCCAGTGGAGCCCCGCAGCCTCCCGCCACCAGATCTGCACCGCGGAACTGGGAGACGACCGGAGTCCTGAAGGTCCTTGCCAGATGAAATGGATTGGAAAACTGGTAGGACACTCCCCGGATCCCGGGTTTCCCGGGGAAGGGCTCGAAAGGATGCGGGCCGGGCTGATGCCTGACGGTCACCCCGTGGGTTCCGATCGCCGAAAGGTCCCGCGCCGTGAATCCGGATTTTTCGAGAAGGGCCTGGCCGACCTGTTCCTCCCTTTGGGAGAAGAGGTCGGCCAGATCGGGGATGAATCGGGAGGGATCACCGAAATCGCTCTTGCCGGACATCCAGCGTTTCAGCCATTGTCTCCAGACGACAGGGAATGGAGATTGTTCAAAAGCCAAGAGCCTGATCCGGCCACGATCAACCGAAACGAGAGCCCCGTCAATGCCATCAAGAGAGGTACCGCACATGAATCCCATTGCCAGCAGGGCAGGACTTCCGGTTTTTTCGTCCACATTTCTCCTCTCTGTTGCCTGGCCCTCCCAGCTTCCCCCGCCTGGGGGCCCTGGAATAATCGGCATGGCCGGGCGATCCAACGTGGGGAAATCGTCCCTTATCAACCGGTTGGCCGGGAAAGCAAAACTTGCGAGAATTGGAAAACGTCCGGGTGCCACGACCCTGCCCAATCTCTATCGTATCGAATCCGGGGGATACTTTCTGGATTTTCCCGGATATGGCTATATGAACCGCAGCCAGAATACCCAGAAGACATCCCAGGACGTTTCGACATCGCTCATAGAGTCACGGTCCGACCTCGAGCTCATTCTTCTCTGCATCGATATCCGGCGAGACTGCCTTCCGATGGATCAGGAGGCGGCCCGATGGTTTCTGTCCCGGAATATTCCATTGATGTTGGTCCTGACCAAGATCGATGAACTTTCGAAAAATAAAAGATCCCTGCAGATACAGCAGTGGAAGGAATGGATCGGGTCTGAAGGGGGGAACGGGGTTCTTGGACTGTACCCCGTTTCGGCCAGAACCGGGGAAGGGATTCCTGAACTGGCGGGGCCGTTGAGAGAGTGTCTCTACAAGACACCGGTCAGAGGACATCCCGGGGGACTCAATGCGGAAGAATATCGCCGGGGGTGACGCCAGTACCCCCGTTGCGCTGTGCATAGATTTCGACGTAGGAGCGGGCCCGAAGCTTTTCAAGCCAGAGGCGGATTCGTTTTTCCGTCGTGTCTTTGGTCAGTTTGTTTAGAATCGACTGCCTGATATCGGCGAACTTCTGGTAGGGTTGGGCTTCGCGCTTCAACACCTTGATAATGTAGTAGCCCCGGGATGTCTTGATGAGACCGCTGGTCTTTCCGATGCCGATGGAGAAGGCAGGCTTTACCAGTTCCGGAAGAAGCTGGTCTTTCGTGAGGTCCCCGAGAAGGCCTCCCGACTGGGCGTTTGGCCCTTCGGACTCCGAGCCTGCGAGCATCTCGAAATCGTCTCCGCGCCCGATCTGCCTGAGAATATGGGCGCCTCTCTGTTCGATCTTTGAGATTTCGTCGGAAGTGGCTCCTTCGGGAATGGCAAGAAAGATATCGGCGAGGGTGACATGGGCCGGCAGCCGGTATTCCTCGCGGTGCTTCAGAAAGTTGGCCCGGACATCGTCCGGATTGATCACGACCGTCGAGCGGACCTCCTGGTTGACCAGCTTCATGATCGTGAGCTGTTTCTTGAGCTTGCGTCGGTATTGGCGAAAGGTCAGGCCTTGGGACGCCAGGGCGCTTTCAAGCTGCCAACGTTCCGTCAGATTGTTTTTCTGCATGATATCGTTGATGGCCCGGTCCACTTCGTCATCGGTGACCGAGAGGCCGAGACGGTCGGCCTCTTCGAGCTCAAGCCGTTCATTGATCTTCTTCATCATGACGTTGTACTCGAGGGAAGAGACCAGCTGAAGATAGGCCTTTCCCCGGTAGTTGGCATGAAGCTTCTCGAATGTTGGTTTGAGCTCCCGGTCGATTTCGCTCTTTGTGATGGAATGGTGGTTGACGACGGCCATGACCTCGTCGATCAGAACCTCCCCATTCGCCCTGGCCTGTGTCATCGGTAAAGAGAGGGCGACCAGAATTCCGGCAGCATGGAGGAGAAAGATCCCGGGAGGCAAACAATTCTTTATTCGGTTCCTGATGCAGGAGAGTTTCTGTGCCATGGGTCGATTATACATGATTGGGATTTTGGCGCAACGGATCTTCCCGAACGACCCTGCTCCGGGTCAGCCCGGGCTGGTTCCGAATGACATATCCGACTTGAAATGGGGCCGGATCACCAGCGGTGTCTTTGCGAGCTGGTCTGAAAACCAGATTTTCAAGGCGCGGTTCTCGGCCTCGAGATCGATTTCGGAGCGGATCAGGTCCTTGACTTCGGAGAACGGGCGTACCGAGGAAGGGATGACCTTCAGAAGCTTGAGGATGTGATACCCGTAGGGAGAGGGAATGAGCGGACTGACCTCGCCCGGTTTCATCGAGAAGGCCCGGTAGAAGGGGGAAGGCATGTCTCCCATGGCATAGGGGGGGAGAAGGCCGCCGTTTTTGGCCTCCGGAGAGAGGGACTTGGCTTTCGCCAGGGCGGAAAAGGAGTTTCCCCCGTTCAGGGCCGCCAGAATGGAATTTCCTTCATTTTCCGAGCGGACCACAATATCCCGAACAATGACTTTTTCCTGAACTGTAAACCGGTCCTTGTGTTCGAGATAGTAGGCCTTCAGGACCTTTGAGCCGACTCGGGGAGGAGGGGCAACGGTTGCGGCAGATTTTTCAAGGAGGAGTTTTCGCTTGAGGAGGGCCTCCGATGGAGAGAAACGGTCGGATTGACCGGAGGGGGAGGCGGCATCGACAAGCCGATCCCGTTCGTGTGCGATCTCCTCATCTGTAATGGATACGCCCTCCTGGCGGGCGTTGTCGAGGAGGAGACGGTCGTAGACCGTTTCCTGAAAAATTGTTTTTTTCAGCGGCTGAGGCCACTTGTCCAATGGCCTCAAGGCCAGGTCGTTCAGTCCGACAAACCGTGCCGTCTCCTTCAGGTCGTTTACGGAAATCGTCTTCCCGCCCAAGGTTGCGACCACCCTACCGGTCGGCTCCCCCTGCTTGTTGCATGCGCAGATGATCAGAAGCAGAAGGCCGGGGATCAGTCTCCGGAACCTTTCCCGTTGTTCCATCTACTTTCCTGCCTGGGCTCCAGCGGGGGGTGGGGAGGGAGGGGCCCCCGCCGGCGTGGACGACTTGGGATTCAGCGAGCTATAGATTTCTCCCAGGCTTTTCTGGTCGATGTTGATCTTTGTCTTGGCCCGGAGGGAATTCACAAAACTTTGGTAGCGGTCCTGTTTCTGTCGGGAGGAAAGATACTGCGCAATGCCCGATTTTGCCTCATCGAAAGTCAGAATTTTTCCGGGTTCGACCTGGTCGATTTTGAAGTAGTGGACTCCATCCTTCAGGGAGAGGGGGCCGGTGACCGATCCGGCGGGAATGCCGAAGAACAGCTTTACGAACTGGGGCGGGACGGTTCCTTCAAATATTTTTCCGACAGATCCCCCCTTGTAGTGTTCGATCGATTTTTTGAACCCGTGCTTGCCCGCAAGGGCGTGCTTGACCCTGGTTGCGGTTTTCATGTCCGGAAGAATAAGCTGGCGGACGATGACATATCCGGGTTGCTTGATCTCTGCCTTGTGCTTATCGTAATAGGAACGGATGTCTGAGTCGGTGACCTTGACCATCCCGTCAACTTTCCGCTTGATCAGGGCATGCCGGAGAATACGCTCCCTGTCGGCCTTGATTTTATCCCTGATTGCGGGTTCCTCGGCAAGACCCTCCTTGATGGCCTCCTGATTGATCAGGCTCCGTTCAATCAGCCGGTTCAGGACATCGCTTGGAACGGAATCGGGAACACCATTTGGCAAATGCATCTTTGAAATGGCCTGCTGGATATCCGACTTCGAAATCGTGTCCGAGCCGATGGTGGCGACCGTGCCGGGAGAAGGTCCGTTATGACAGGCCGCAGACAGGATAAATACCAGACTTGCGGCTCCCGGAAGCAGGTGGCGGCATAAGGAGTGGAGGAGGCGGGAAGGCTCCATGGGTCGGATCGGTTTCAAGAATCGGCTCCTTCAGTAAGGTGGTGTGTGTGAATTAGATCCCCTTTTTTCAGGGAGTCCGGCTCCGGGTGGCCTGTGGGCGCACACGGATTCAACGGGTTGAGGGTACAAGCGCTGGCAGGGGGTCTCATCGCGACCCGGAAACGATTTGTCCCGCCATATCGATCAGATCTTTGAATTTTTTCATATCCTCGACAAGAAGGGCAGGAGTTGTTCTGACGACTTTCCATGTGCCGTCGGCCTGGAATCCGATACGGTCGCCGAACACGTC
>JAJZGM010000093.1 GCA_021828525.1 Nitrospirota bacterium
CCATGACCGTATGACCGCTGCGGGTCACCATCCTGACATCCGGAATCTCGATGGTCTCCCGGTCCGCCAGGAAGCTGTAGGCAAAGCCCACCCGCTCATACTCTCCCGCATCCCCATAGAGCATTCGCGCGGATTGTCCCACCATCTCCCCGGCCCTTTCGTACCCCAGCATCTGCAGCATGCGCTCGTTGGCATAACGGATCTGGCGTTGCTCGAGCAACAGGATTCCCGCCAGGGTGTTTTCGAGAAGGACCTTCTCGAGGGAGGCCATTTCCCGTTCTCGGCGGAGGGCCGCCAGGCGATCGAGCCCCCGGGAAATGTCCCGGGCCAGCTCGGAGAAGACCTCCCTGAGCGGCGAAGAAAAACCGTCAGGCCCGTCTTGGTAAAGGGCCAGGAGTCCCCAGATCTTTCCCTCCTTCTCCACCGGGAGAACGGCGTGACTTCCGGAAGCCGACGCGGGATCCCGCTCTCCGGCCGTCTTTGCCGGAAGACTCCCTGGACTTTCGGTGCCAAAGTCGGGCCGCCCGGTCCTCCAGACCTCTCCCACGGGACCGTCTCCGTCGGAATGGTCCGGGAGGACAGAGATCGGGTGTTCCAAAAGGGAACCCGACTCTCCGGACATGGCCTCGATATGGACTTGCCCCTCCTCCCCCGGCCGTCCGATCCAGGCCAGGCGAAGCGTCCCGTAACGGACCGAAAGGTCGCAGATCGTCTGGAGCAAAGAGTCTTCCGTCGTGGCCTCGGCGATCGCCTGATTGACCTGGGCCAGGAGAAGATTGGAGGCGGAGAGGCGGGAAAGCTCCTCGGCCAGACGGTGGCGCTCCGTCACGTCGACCATCGTCCAGACGATCGTTTCCTGGTCGGCGTCACGGACCTTCTGGCCCGACAGGTCGACAAAGCCCTCCGTCCCGTTCTGGCGCCGGATCCGCAAATCCCTGAGGCGGATCCCCCCCGTCGCGAGGACCTCCCGGGCCCCCTCGCCCATTCTTGAAAAGCTCTCGTCTTCCTCGAAATAGAGATCCCGGTCACTGTGACCCACAATCTCCTGGACATCCCTGTACCCCAGGATCTCGAGAAGGCCCCGGTTGGTCTCGACCACCACACGTTCGGGGTAGCGCACAAGGTTGATCCCGGCCGAGGTGTTGGCGAGGAGGGTCTCCTTGAGGGCTGTGGCCTGGCGCTCGCGTCTGGCCAGATCGAGGCGGTCAAGGGCCAGCGAGAGGTTGTCCGCGATTGCCTCGAGAAGATGGCGGATCTCGGTTTCGATAGGCCTCGTTCCGTCGAAATAGACCGTCAGGACGGCCCAGACCGCTCCCGCCCGGCGAACCGGGAGGGAAGCGCTCGCCCGGAAGCCGGACTCAAGTGCCCGCTCGCGCCAGGGGGCCATGTCGGAAGTCTCCTGAAAGGACTCGTTGTAGACCGGGAGTCCGGATCTGAAGGAGCGGCCCATGGGGCCCTGACCCTCGGGTCTTGCCTCGTCCGAGGAGATCACCACCCCCGCGAGATAGTCTGTCTTCCCGGAGGCGGCGATCGGCCGGAAGAGTCCTTCTCCGTCGGGCCTTCCCACCCAGGCCAGACGGATCTCCGGCACCTCCAGGGCGAGCCGGCAGAACTCGGAGAGAACTTGGGTTTCATCGGTGGCCAGGGAAACCGCCTCCGCCACGCGACCCCGGAGGTCATCGAAGGAGAGCAGCCTGGAAAGACGCCGGTTCTTTTCCTCTATCTGCCGCTCAAGCGCCACCCGGTCGGTCACGTCGATCCCCAAGGTCACCAGGTACAGGGGGTTCCCCTTCTGATCGCGAAGAAGGGTCGTGGTCCACTCGAACTCCCGGAGGGTGCCCGAGGAGGCCACCCAGGGGATCTGATGATGGAGGGGAAGGGAAGACTCCATGACCCGACTGAAGAGGGCGTGGATCTCAGTCCGCAGCCCGCCGGGAATGAAGCGCTCCCAGTAGTAAGGTATTCCCCGGACCTCCGGAAGGCTCACCCCCATGAACTCCCGGGCCGCCTGGTTTAGCCGCAGGATCTCGCCGTCCGGGGCAATCACCATCCCGATCGCCCCGGCCGAATCAAAGATCGCCCAGTTGAGCCGCGAAAGCTCCGCAAGTTCCTCGCCCTGTCTCTCCTGCCGCCGGACCAGGATCCGGATCCCGCCGGCCAGAAGAACCATGAAAAAAAGCCCCCCCTCCTCGACCAACCAGCGACGGGAGGCCTCCCGCATCCACCCCTCTCTCACAAGAGAGGGGGGCCAGAAGGCCAAAAGCCGGAAGGGAAACCCGGGAACGGGCGTCATGACCTGATCCGGGCCCCCGGGAAGGAGCGGCGAGTCCGGGCGATTTCCCCGGTCCACGAAAAGGATATCGCCGTTTCTCGAATCCCGGAGAGAAAAGCTGAAGGGAGAGGAGAGCCGGACCGGTCTTAGGCTCTCAACCCGAAGGTCGCTTTTAACCCCCAGGGGAGGCTGACCCGGGGCCGCAGGAAAAACGATGGAGAGGGGAAGGATCCTCTCCCCGATCCGGGCCGACAGAGAGCTTCGCCCGAGGAGTAAGGAGGGGTTCGACGGAAGAGGAGTGGCAAAGTTGCCTCGGAGGTCCGAGCGCACAAGACCGCCGGAGACGAGACCGTTCGTCCAGAGGATCTGTCCTGTCCGGGGATCGAACAACGCGAGGTCGACAAGAGAGGGATGCAGGGAAAGAAAGATCCGGAAGGCCTTCTGCATGGTCGGGGAGAGGGCACGGGAGAGGCTCCGGTCCCCCGAGAGGCTGGAGGCCACGAATCCCAGGGAAAGATACCGGGAGTTCAGGAGGCCGGCCATGGCAGACGCTTCCCGGAGATCTGCCCGGAGGGCACGGGAGGCCACCTTCTCCCGGTAGTCCCTGTACTCCAGAACTTCGAAGAATCCGGTTCCGAGGAGGGCCAAGAGAAGGGTCCCGGCCACAAGAAGGTCGATCTTTTTCCCGATCAGAAGCTTCCGGATCAGCTGGTCGGTCTTTTGCCTGGCCTTCATCCCGTCCATGGTGTCAGATCCCTCATTCAGGAGACCAGCAGGACCTCCAGGTCGACCTCGAAGCAGACCGTGGGCATCCGGATCCCCCACCGGTCAAGGGTTTCCGGATGGATCTCGCCGACCGTGGCCACACTTTTCCCTCCGGCATTCACATAGACCCCGCCCCGGCCGGGAAGGAAGGGGGGCCGATCGGCGGATCGGATGGAGAGCGTCCGGTCCATCCGCTCGAAGACCATCTCCAGAACTCCCTGGAGCTCGGAGACGCTGGCCTGGGGATGGGAGAGAAGGGCCGCCAGGAGCCACAGGTCGCGAACAGGCCGCCCGCTCCCGGCAAGCCCCTCTCCCAGAGTCATGGCCTCTCCCACCTCGAAGAGGCGGTGGGGATAGGACGCCCGGCTCGAGCGGGCTTCGGCGGCGAGAAGGCCGGACAGAAGGGTCGGCCGGACGACGGCATACTGGAGGCTTGCCGGATTGTCGATCCGGACGAGGTCTTTTCCGCCACGGCCCAGGCGCTCCGAGACAAGGGACTCGCCTGTCAGGATATTGGAGAGGAGCTCCTGGTAGCCCATCGCAAAAAGAGCCTGCCTGAGGCGTGTTTCGATCTTTTGGCGCGGGGCGGGCCGTCCCCGGGTAAACTCGCGGGGCAGGACGGGAGCAAAGGAGTCGTAGCCTTTGGCCACGAGATAGTCCTCAACCACATCCACCGCCCCCAGAAGATCGTCCCGGGTGAAGGGGGAGAGGACCTCCCAGCCTTCCTCCCCGTTTTTGTCTTTCAATGCGATCTGGGAATATCCGAACTCGAGAAGGGTCTCCACAAAGTCGGCGGGATCATTTGGGACGCCCAGGATGCGGGCGGGAAGCCCGGAGGGGACATGGACCAGGACTCCCGGAGAGGCCGGCGCCACAAGCGGAGGCGTTCCTCCCGCCTTGAGCGGCTCGACAAAATACCCGCGGTCGGTGAGGTTGGCCGCCAGGATGTTGAGCACCAGAAGGAGACGACCGGGATCGAAACCGGTGGCCTCGACGAAGAGGCTGTCGTCCTCCCCTGTCACCTCTCCCGAGGAGCGGGCGTTAATGACCGGGGGGAAGGACAGGATCGTCCCCCGGCTATCTGCCAGAACCGGCCAGGCGGAGTGGGGGCTGACCAGGGCCCCGTAGGCCTTCCCTTTTGGATGGGACTCCACAATCTCCCGGAGGGTCATCTCCCTCTCTTCGCCCAGGGGGACGAAACGGGTCAGAGCTGGATCGGCCGTCCGATAGGTCAGGGGAAAGGCGATGCGCCCCAGAGGGTATACCCCGATGGCCACATCGGCGCGTTTTCTCCCGAAGAGTTCGGAGAGGCGCTCCTGGGTTCCGATGAGCTGGGCAAGCCCCTCCTCCCCAAGACGCCCTCCCCGGGCCGTGAACCCCCCCAGGAAAGGGCGGACCGGAGCCGTGGAGGGATCGATCCGGATATCGGGATCCCCGCCCTCTTCTCTCCGGATCCCGGCCTTCTCGAGAAAGTCATAGGGATGGCCAGGGAGGGGTCTTCCCCCCCGGAGTTGGCGGGCGATTCCCTCCACGCTCCAGAGGTCGGGGCGATTGGTGTCGTTGAGCTCGATCTTGAACCGCCGGGTCGCCGGATCGAACTGTTTCCACTCCCCCTTCACCGCATCGAGGGTTCGCCCCATCTCCTCCGGGAGAAGGGGCTTTCCCAAAAGCTCCAGAAGATCGTCAAAATGTCCTTCCAGTGTCGGCACATCAACCTCTTTTTTTAGGGTGCAGACCCGCCGGGAGCCTCAGGCCGGGTTCCATGCGCGTGAATGTTCCTCCGAACGGATCATGGCCGAAAGCGTTGACAGGTCGCCGGTAAACAAATCCCGGATATCGGAAAGTCCCAGGCGGAACATGGCCATCCGGTCGATCCCCATCCCCCAGGCAATCACCGGAACATCAACCCCCAGCGGACGGGTCACCTCGGGACGGAAGAGTCCGGCTCCGCCCAGCTCCATCCATCCCAGGACCGGATGGTGGGCATGCAGTTCGACGGAGGGTTCGGTAAAAGGAAAATAGGCCGGCTTGTAGTGGACACTGTCGACACCTGCGATTTCCCGTGCCAGAAGGGCCAGGAGCCCAAGAAGCGTCCGGAAGCTTGCCCCTTCCTCAAGCACGATCCCTTCCGCCTGGAAAAAGTCGACGGCGTGGGTGGCATCGACCTGGTCGTGGCGGAAGCACCGGGCGATGGCGAAATACTTGCCGGGAACTTCGGGGCTTCCGGCCAGCGTTCGTGCGGAAAGAGCCGTCCCCTGGCTCCTCATGAGAAGGCGCCTGGACTGCTCAAAATCGAAGCTCTGTCTCCAGCCGCGGGTGGGGGCAGGCGCATCTCGCCCCTCGTGGGTCCGGGCCACGGCCTCAAGGGGCCATCCGTCGATTTCGGTGGCGGTCCGGGGCTCGGAAAGAAGATAGATGTCGTGGATATTCCGGGCGGGATGGGTCTGGGGAATGAAGAGGGCGTCCATGTTCCAGAACTCCGGTTCGACAAGGCTCCCGGTCATCTCGGAAAAGCCCAGGCGAACAAGATGGGTCCGAACCTCCTCCAGAAACTCCCGATAGGGATGGAGCCTGCCCGTGGCGGGACGCGGGGGGGGCGTGTCGAGAGAGTAGGGCCTGAAGGATTTTCCCTCCCAGCTCCGGTTCATGAGCATCTCGGGTGTCACCGCTCCCAGGAGCGCCTCCAAAGATTCGATCTCCCCTGCCGTGATGGGGCAGTCC
>JAJZGM010000094.1 GCA_021828525.1 Nitrospirota bacterium
CTCTCCGGCCTCGACAGCGGGCCGTACCAGGATGATTCTCCGGAAGGCTCCCTTCAGGAGATGGTGGACGGCCAGGGCGACCGCAAGATAGGTCTTTCCGGTCCCGGCAGGTCCGATTCCGAAGACGATATCCTTTTTCTTCATGGCACGGATGTATTCGAGCTGATGGAGGGACTTGGGAAAGATGACGCGTTTCTTGCTGTTTATGGGGACATATTCGGAAAGCAGATCCTTGAGTGAAAGATGGGGGGAGCTCCGGGAAACGGAGATTGCCTGGCGAATCTCCTCTTCCCGGATCGTATACCCGGCCGCCATGAGGGATGTCAGGTCATTGATGACACGGGAGCCCTGGTTGACATCCTCTTCTTCACCCACCATCGTCAGGACGGGGCCATTGACCGAAATGCGCAGATGGAAGGCCTCCTCGAACAGGTGAATGTGACGGTTCATCTCCCCCAGAAATCCGGCGGTGTCGAGATTGGGTGGAAGGTCCAGGTTCTGACGGATTGCCATCAGTCCTTCCGGATGTCTTGGGTGAGAATCATAGGCTTAAGGGCATCCTTTTCCGCCATGTGAAGTTCCGCCGATTTTTTCAGGGAGTCCCGGCTGGACGGTTCCTTGAGGATAAGAACCGGTACGGGAGAGAGATGCATGAGAGAGGTTGACACCGATCCTACCAAGAGGCGACCAAGAAGATTTCTGGCATGGGAAACGAGCATGACAAGATCATACTGCCCTGAGACGGCCAATGCCGCCAGGGTGTGATCTGCCCTTCCCGTATAGACTCCGGCTGAAATCCTCCCCGAAAGGGGCGAGAGGGAGCGGGCAATGGTGGTCAGACGGTTCATGGCCTCCTGGGCGACGGGTTCAAGGGAAACGCCAGGGAGCGGAAAGTCGGTCGGAATCTCATGGAAGGCTTCGAGGACAAATGCTGCATGAATTTCTTCCAGGTCGGCTCCGGCAATCTCCCGGATCTGCCGGAGAATCTCCGGAGAAAGGGGGGCGAGGTCGGAAGGAAAAAGGATACGGTGAAAGGAACAGGACATAGAAGACACGACTCCCCTTGACATTCGGGTGGTCAGGAAAATTCCGAAAACTGCTGATCAAGGATATCACAGCTTAAGCCGGTTGATCCAATCAGACCCTGGCAGAAAAGGGAAATCAGGAGAATGCGGACAATCCGGAGATTGTCCGCGAATGGGAAGGAGTTAATGGAGAGAGAGGTCAGGGGAGGAAGAGTTTTTCGCCAGGGTTCCCTCTGATCGGGTCTTTGTCATGGCGGATTCCTCATGGACAGGTTGTTTGGCGACCCAGTCCGCTGACCCGGTCACGCAATCCATGTCACCACCGCATCCCAGGCTCCGTTCATACAGAACAGCCTCCCAGGCCTGCTTGTCGGTGATCTGTCCCGCAGAAACAAACCCGACCATAGCCGGCTGGAGAGGGGAGCCGTTGGTGACAACCCACACCATTTCTCCTGCGGTCCGGACCTGGTCAAATTTGTGATTTGTAAAATTGCGGGGGGCGGGATCCATCCCTGCCGCTCCCGGACCATCCCCCTTTCCTCCGGCTCCATGGCAGGTGTAACAGGTCCCGGCCCCGGTGAAGACATCCTTTCCTTTGGCGATGGTATCGGCCGTGACGGGAAAAGGTGGTTTCATGGCCTTGGCTGCTGCGATCTGATCCGCAGGGACACGGGGTTTCAGGATATCGAGTTCCCCCGCCTGGGCGGGAAAGGAAAACAAGAGAGCCACGGTCATTCCCATTCCTGCCTGAATCAAACGCCACTTTTGCATCGTTGGTCTCCTTCCGTGAGTTCTTCGGATTGGATGTGAATTTCGATATCTTCTTTCATGAGGGTTTCCCCGCTTTGGGTAAGGCAAACTTCAGAAAAATATGAAAAACGCGCAAAAACACCCCCCTTAATGGCTTAATACAAAAGGATGATTGTTGCGGGGTTGAATCAACCATACCCCTATCAGGGGATTTGTCAATAGAAGGAGGCAGCTCAGGGGAAAGAGTTGAATGGGAAAGGAGAAAAAAGACAGGGGGGAGCCAAGGCTCCCCCCTGGAAATGGGAGATTACTTGAGAACGAGATTGGTCCCGCGTCCTGCCTTCGGATCGGCGTCCGGAGTGTTCATGAGGACGGTAATGGCGCCTCTGAGGGCGGCATTTAGCTGGTGGTCGACGATGGCATTGTTTGTCGGACGGTCCTTCGGAGAGACGATGTCCAGAATGTCGCCTTCGGTTGCGGCAACCCCATAGGTCTGCAATCCGTAAAGGACGTTTCGGGGATTCCCGTTGATGTAGACGCGATCCCAGATACCGGCAATCGGGTGCAGCGCAACTGGGAGGTTGACGTTGGCATTGACAAAATAGATCCGGACCCGTTCTCCGGGTTTGGCGACCAGAGCCTGGCGGGCATTGGGGTCATGAACCGGATCGTAATGAAAGACCCTTCCGTTGACAAGGGAGTTTGTCCAGTTCTTGTTAAGGAGCATGGCCTGGTAATCGTCAGGATGCTGGAAGAGCTGTCCCTGCACGAGGACATATTCCCTGTCGGGTTTGGGAAACTTCCGGGAATACCCGCCCTTGGGGTCGACGATGATAACCCCGTACATGCCGCGGGCGATATGCTCGATCATGGGCATGGCTCCACAATGATACATGAAGACTCCCGGAACCTTGGCCACAAATTTCCAGTGTTCTTTGGTTCCCGGCTTGATGGGGGCAAACTCCTTCAGGACGTCGACCTGGGCTGCGTGAAAGTCCATCGCATGGGAGTTTTTGTTGGAGGCCGGGTTGATCAGTGTGAAATCCACGGTATCTCCCTGACGGACGCGAACGACAGGACCCGGAATCGTTCCGTTGAAGGTCCAGGCCGGGTACATCGTTCCCTTGTTGTCGATGGGAATGTTGACCTCCTTGGCGGTCATGACGACCTTCACGGTCCTGGCCTGGGCGGGGCCGGAAAACAAGCCTCCGATGGCAAGCCCTGCAATCAGTGATGCGAGTGTTTTCTTGGCGAGTCTCATAAGTCCCTCTCTTGTGTTAAGGATGGTGATGGAACACCGATCGGTGTTCCCGGTTAAATAGAAAGGCATTAAAAAATTTTGGAAATTCCTCTTTTTTCCTCCTTCCTCGATGACAGGCTTCACTGGCTGTTGTATTTGCAATGGCAGAGGGTCCGGAGATACTGGACCATGTCCTTGATTTCCGACGGAGACAGGGTGTCTCCCCAGGGAGGCATGAGGACGGATTTGTCAATCGCCAATCCCCCCTCCTTGTCGGCCTTCGCCAGATCTTCGTCCGACCGCTGGGACATGTACTCTGCGTCGGTGTGGTTCCGGGGCTGGACAGACATGTCCCGGATATTGATCCCGCGCCCGTTGCCTGCAATCCCGTGACATTGGGCACAGTAGGTCCGGTAATTATTCTTGGCTGAGGCGGCAAGGGACGTTTCGGACAATACCGGGGAGAGTGTCCAAAGGGCGATGGCGCCAAGAAATAAGAGAGAATTTTTATTCATGAGATTCTCCTTTCGAAAGCGCCTGGAGATAATGCACGAGCTGGATGATGCGGGTCTCGCTCACATGCTTGTTCGGCATCCAGATTTTGGGATCCCAGGCCTGAGGGGAGCGGATATAGCTCGCGATGAACCGGGGTCTGAGGCGGTCTCCAGCGGTGTAGAGCTCCGGGCCCGAAAGCCCTCCGAAATCCGGCTTGACCCGGTGACAAGCCATACAACCCAGGAATTTGTCGAAGACAAGAGATCCCATCGATGTCGATATCGTTCCTGCCGGAACGTGTTCTTTTGCAATCAGATCGTCGTGGGCACGAAGTCTCATCAGGGCATCGGCCGCGAGTGTCGCATCGGCGGCGCTTAAGGCAAGATGGGGTTTCAGGGTCGATTCATCAACCATGTCCCGTTTTGGCCCCGGTTTGATATGGTCCGCATAGAATTCCCCTGCCGGCCGGATCCGGACAGGCTTCTGAAGCCAGGAGATGAGCCATTTTCGCCGGAACTTGTTGCCGGCGTAGAACAGGTCTGGCGCCTTCCTTTCCCAGAGAGCGTGAATCGAGGCAGGGGCCGGCCCAGTCAGGTTGTGGCAGGAGGCGCAGCGATTTTTGAGAAGAGTCATTCCGTCCTCCTCGCCCGCCCAGGCAGGTGAGAAGCCCAACATCGCCACCAGGGCCAGAAAAGCCGGATAAAGTCTCAAAGCTCGGTGCCGCTCTTTCATGGTCCCTCTCCTATGATCAGGATGCTTTTTCACTGGACAGGAGTTCCCTTGAAGCGGGGATTACGGAAGATTCCATACCCTTTCTTCATGGACACGGTGTAGAAGAAATCCGGGTCATAGGTCTTGTCCTTGTCCTTCCAGACATACCAGTCCTCCTTGGGAATGCCGTCATATTCAATGACAGTCATGGGACCCCCCATCTCCTTGCCTCCGTTGGTCATGTGCTTGTCGATATGATCGTGCATCACGAACCGGCCAGGATTGTTCATCCGGACGATGGCATCGTAGCGTTCTCCAGGTCCGACCAGGATGGTGTCAACGAAATATGGATGAGGAAGCGGATATCCATCCTTCCGGACAATGAGCATGTCGTGGCCATGAAGATGGATCTCGTGAAAGGCATCTCCGGCTCCGATGAAGTGGAACCGGACAATGTCCCCTTTCCTGACGCGGACCGGCATGTCGAGAGGGAAGGACTTGGCATTGACCGACCAGTAATCCGCTTGGTCTTTCGGTCCGCCTCCCCGTCCGTAATGGTGCGCATAGGGGGATTCCCAGGAGCTGTACATCAGGATGAAGTCCTTGGTGACCTTTTTCTCGAGTTTCGAGGGTTCTTTCGGATCGATGATGATGGGCCCCCACATGCCGCGCATGGCGACATGTTCATTGACGTTCACGTGGCAGTGGTACCAGAGGGTCCCGCTTCGCTCTGCAACCCAGTGATAGGTGAAGGTATCTCCCGGCTGGATCGCTTCCTGGGTCACCATGGGTACCCCGTCCATCTTCCAGTTTCCGTGGCTCTGGTTGATGCCATGCCAGTGGATGGTGTGGGGGAGGGAGGTATTGTTGGTCACGTGGACGATGACCTTGTCGCCCTCCCGGACATGAATGAGCGGGCCGGGGACCTGTCCGTCGAAGGCAAAGGTATTGAAGGTCAGGTCAGGGGCGACCCGGATGGTCACCTCTTCGATGGTCATGTTGAATGTCCGGGTGGCGGCATGAAGGGGAACAGGGATCGCCAGAAACAGCAAAAGCGGAATGAGGAAAAGTGCAAACCGTTCATAATGTCCGAAACGGGTGCGGGAGATCATGGGGCTTCTCCTTAGTCACAGTGGTGGGGGGATCGTCCGAAGGGTCAATGTCCCTGATCCGGCCGGAAGAAAAGGACCGGAACCGAGCCCCTGTGAGAACGAGATTAACCCTATGGAAAAAAGACAAATATGATGGGCGTCATAAAGTATAAAAATGTGAAAAAAGGGGACATTCTAGGGAATGAGGAAGCAGAGAAGGAGGGGAGTCCAGACTCCAGAAGAAATTGCAGGAGAAAGGGGAGACGCCGGTTCCGGAAAGGCCTGCCTATTCTCCTACCGGAATGCCGGCCCTTTCGTAATGGGAGAGGACCACGGCCGACCAGTCCAGGGACTGTCTTCCCTGGGCA
>JAJZGM010000095.1 GCA_021828525.1 Nitrospirota bacterium
GCCGGCGATCAGTCCCCCCACGCCCCAGAGAATTTGGGAGAGGTTTGCGCCCCCCATCTGGGTCGCGATTCCCCACAGGAAGAGGATGGTTTCGAGTCCTTCCCGGAAGACGCCGAAGAAGGAGAGCAGAAAAAGAGCCCAGTGCTCCCCCGAGTCGAGAAGCTGGCCCACGCGTCCGGAGAGCTGCCGGGAGAGATCCTTCCCGTGGTAGTGCATCCAGACCACCATCGTGGTCAGGAAAAAGGCCGCGAGAAAGAAGACGAGAATGTCCAGCTCGTTTCTCAAGGGGCCCGACAGGGTGGCGACAAGATCCCGGGAGCCGGCGAGGACCGCTCCGCAGAGAAGAAGGGCCGCCACCACCCCGCCGATCACATACTTTCGATCGTCCGGCCTCTCCGCCTTCCTGATGGTGGTGAGGAGGATCCCTACCAGAAGGGCGGCTTCGAGGGACTCCCGCATGACGATGAGAAAGGTTTCCAATCTGGCCTCCATGAATATGAGAATCACTATCAGTTTTATCCTACCCAATCGGAAGGGGGGAGTCAAGATCCCGGAGGCGAGTTTCCGGGAAGACCGGATTGTGCTAGACTGTGGCGGCTTGCGGTGAACAGGAGAGTCCGCGGAAGGAGGAATGATGCGCGTTTCATTTCACGGGGCGGCCCGTTGCGTGACGGGGTCCTGCCATCTTGTGGAGGCCGGGGGGAAAAAGTTTCTTGTGGATTGCGGAATGTTCCAGGGGCGGGACGACCTGGGGCAAGAAAACAGCCATCCCCTGGGGTTCGACCCGAGGGAGATTTCGGCGGTCCTCCTGACCCATGCCCATCTCGACCACTGCGGCCGCCTTCCCCTTCTGCTCAAGGGGGGCTTCCAGGGGCCCATCATCGCCACCCCCGCCACCCGCGACCTGACCGCCATCGTCCTCATGGACGCCGCCCATATTCTTCAGGAGCATTCCGAACGCCAGCTGCGCCATCATGAACATGCCCCTTCTCCCCTCTACTCCCTGGTCGACGTCTTCGACACGATGCGCTGTTTCCAGAATACGGCCCGCTACGGGGAGACAATCTCCCTGGCGCCCGGGGTGGAGGCCACCTTCCGTAATGCCGGCCACATTCTGGGATCGGCATCGGTCCAGATCACCGAGAGGGCGGGAAATGCGAGGACCCGCATCCTTTTTTCCGGGGATCTCGGATCCTCCGGACGATCCTTCCTCCTTCCCTCCGACCCGCCTTCCGATTCCGACGTGGTGGTCATGGAGACGACCTATGGCGACCGGAATCATCGCTCCTACACTGACTCAACCGCTGAACTCCGCTCGATCATTTCCGAGACCTTCCGGAAGGGAGGAACCGTCCTTATCCCCACCTTCGCCCTGGAACGGACCCAGGAGCTCCTCTTTCTCTTCCGGAAATGGGACCTCGAGGGATTTTTCCCGGAAGGGAGCCGGATCTTCCTCGATTCCCCCATGGCCATCCGCTCGACCGATGTCTTCGAACGCTATGCCGACGCCTTTGACGGGGAGATCAAGGACCTCCTTGCCCGCCAGGTGGATCCCTTTCACTTCGACCGGCTGACTCTGGCCAGAAGCAGCGACGATTCCCGACGCATCAACGAATTCCGGGGGCCTGCCATCATCCTCGCCGGCTCCGGCATGCTCTCCGGTGGGCGGATGATGTTTCACATCGAGCGGGAGATCGGCAACGCCCGATCCACCCTGGCCTTTGTCGGCTACCAGAGCGAAGGAACTCTTGGGCGTGAGATCGTGGACGGGGCCAGGACGGTGAAGATATTCGGACAGGAACGGGAGGTTCATATCAACCGGGCCATGATCAACGGATTCTCGGCCCATGGCGACCAGAGGGATCTCCTCGACTGGTGCCGGAAGATGGCCGTCCCCGAACTTTCGATCCTGGTCCATGGGGAAAAAAGGTCGATGGAGGGGTTTCGGAAGGTTCTCCCCCAGATCGGATGGAATCAGGTCATTTTGCCGGAGATGGGGGAGTCCCGCGAACTTCCCTCCCGGCCCCTTTAGGGACACCGCCCATGGCACCAGGGCGCTTCCGGATGTGTTGATCCATGGCTGACCCTTCTCTTCTCCACCGGCTGGTGCGGATTGCCCGTGAGCGTCCGGCCCATCCCATGATGGAGGTCTGGGAGGAGCGTGATGGACGGCTCGTCCCAGGTCAGATCCTCTCCTACGGAGATGTCCTGGACCGGGTGGGCCGCAAGGGTCGGGAATTCTCCCGGCTTCTCGATCCGGAGGAGACCCTGGTGGGGCTCCTGGCTCCCCCGGGGCCGGAATTCGTGGTGAGCGACCTGGCCCTCATGGCCTCCGGACGGATCCCTGTCCTGATCGACCATCTTCTTCCTCCCGATTCGGTGCGGAGCCTGCTCGAAGGCTTCGGGATCAAAAGCCTTGTTCTCTCCGATTCAGCCATGATTGAATCGCTCCGGGCCCGGGGGAGTTTTCGGCTTCTCTCCCCGGCTCTTCCGGAGACTTCCGGTGAGCCGGGGCCCCCTGACCTCCTCTCCGAGGGAGCCCTTCCGGAAGGGGACGAGACGGTGGCCCATCTTCTCCTCACCTCCGGAACCACCGGGGAGCCGAAGGGAGTCCCTCTCACCCACCGGAACCTTATGGCGGATGCCGATGCCGCCCTGACATACGGCGTCTTTACCGACCGTGACCGTGTGCTCTGCGTCCTGCCACTTCACCATTCCTATCCCTATATGTCCGCCATCCTTCTTCCCTTTTCGGCCGGCGGAACCATCCTTTTCCCTCCTGACCTTTCGCCTTCCGCCCTTTCGGGAGTTCTGGAGCGGGGAGGAGTCACGATCTTCCCCGCAGTCCCTCTTCTCTGGGAACGTTTTCACCGGCGGATCATGGAAGAGATCGACAGGAAACCTCCCCTCCTCCGAAATCTTATCCACCGCTTTCTCCTGCCCGCCTCATTTGCTCTCCGGTGCCGATTTGGATCAAAGGCCGGAGCCCTCCCATTCGGCGCCGTCCGCCGCCGTCTGGGGCCACGGATGAAGACGCTCATCTCCGGAGGGGCGGCGCTTGAGCCCAGGATCGCCCGGGATTTTTTCGCCATGGGACTGACCATGCTCGAGGGATACGGCCTCACGGAAACCTCCCCCGTCGTCTCGGTCAACACCCCGGAGCGCTGGCGCGTCGGGACGGTAGGGCCCCCTCTGCCGGGGGTGGAGATCCGGGTCCTTCCTCCCGAGGAGGGCCGGCCGGGAGGGAGGGTTCTGGTCAGGGGAGCGATCGTGGCGGAGAGCTGGTGGTTTCCGGGAGGCGAAAAGAGGCCGCTCAAGGACCAGCAGGGGTGGTTCGACACGGGGGATCTGGGGATCCTCGAAGACGGCTTCCTCACTCTCGTTGGACGGGAAAAGGAGGTGATCGTCCTGCCCAACGGCAAGAACATCTTCTCCGAACCCCTCGAGAAGATCCTGGCCCAGCGGGCCAAACTTGCCGAGGCGGCCGTCCTTCTCGAGGGCAAGTCCCTGGTCGCCATCCTTCTTCCGGAGACTCCCGCTCCGGGTCTTCGGGCGGTTCTCTCCGCGGCTGTCGAGGCAATCAACCGCGAGATTCCGGACCACAGCCGCATCGCCGCCTTCGAGATCGCGGCGGAGCCTCTTCCCCGGACCCGGCTGGGCAAACTCCGCCGATTTCTTCTCCCCCAGATCTATCAAAAGCTCCGGTCCCGACGTCTGGAGCTCCTTCCCCATGAAAAAATCCCGGACAGTCCGATCGTTGCTCGGGTCAGGGAGCGGATCCGGGCGGTGGCCGGGGTTTCGGGTGAGATTTCTGATGGAGCCCAGCTTGAGGTCGATCTCGGGATCGACTCCCTGGGTCGCATCGAACTTCTTCAGGAGATCGAGGAGATTCTGGGGGAAGAGATCTCCGATGAGCTTATCTCGGGGATCGTCACGGTAGGGGATCTTCTGGACCGGCTGACGGGAAGCGGACGGAGGGAGGGCGGGTCCGGGGATCTCCTGGAACGTCCTCTGGAGGACTCCGATCGGGCCCAGATTCCTCCCCGAGGAGAGAGCCTCCGCCAGGGGCTCTCGTTTTGGGAGAGGGTTCTCTACCAGACACTGCGCCTGGCGGGCCGCCTCATGTTCGGAATCGTCTGGCCCCGCTGGTCAGGGAGGGGACGTGAAGGGGAGGGTGAAATTCCCTCTCCGGAAGGAGCCTTCCTGGTGGTTTCGAATCTCTCCTCCCCTCTCGATGCCCTCCTTCTCAGCCTGGCGCTTCCCCCGGACCTTTTGTCGCGGACCCTGGCATGGGGAATGTCTCCTGTCCTAAAGGGCCGTCTCCATCTCTTTCAACGCTTTCTCGCGATTCTTCCCTTCGATGACCAGAAGGCTCTGTCAGGCCTACGCGTGGCGCTCCATCTTCTCAGGACCGGCCACGGGCTCGTGGCCTTTCCGGAAGGAGAACCCTCTCCCGACGGAGGGATCCGGCCCTTCCGGCCCGGGGTGGGAGCCCTTCTCAGACGGTCGGGATCAACCGTATATCCGGTGAGGATTTCGGGCTCCCGGATTGCCTGGCCCCCCCACCGTCTCCTTCCGCGACCCGGAAGGGTCGTCCTCCATTTCGGGGCTCCGATCCTTCCCGGGGTCTTTTCAACACTGGACGAAGTCGGGATCGCCCAATCCCTTGAGGAGACAGTCCGGGGACTTCCTGACCGCTCCTGACAGTCATTCCGCCTTGCGCAAGTGGATATCCATATGAGTTGTCAGTCAATGGGAAGTGCACACCGCCGCTGGTCGTGTCCTCTATCAATCCAGGATCGGCCTTCACGAGCACCTCGTCGCGGACGCGATGCACATCGCGACCCACTGGAGCGTCTTGTTAGCTGCCGATGTTTTGCTCACGACCAAGCACCCAACACCTTGGATTGTTCTTGAATCCGATATGCTCGTAGTATGAATTGGCGGCAGGAGCAGCAACTAATATCAGTTTGCAATTTGGACCCAATTCCCCTTGAGTGAGGATCAGGAGCCTCTTACCAATGCCTTTTTTCTGATATTCCCTGTGAACTGCAAGATCGGAAAGATAACAGGCGTAATGGAAATCCGTCATTGAGCGCGCAATGCCTATCAATTTTTCATCATTCCAGGCCGTAACCATTAGATTGGAATTTTCCACCATCCCTTCCATGCACTCCCGATCTTCAATGGGTCTGCGCTCGCTAAGTGTTGATTCGCGCAAAAGCTCGATGAAATAGTCTGATGTTATCGGCACGTTTACTTTATACTTTATGCTCATATCTTCCTCAGGCAGTTAAGAGTTTGCTGATTCAGCGAAATTGGCACTTTTCTGATTTGCACCGGTCAGGCAGAAGACCGGTTTTGTTCCCGAATATCCCGTCGTTTTTCCCGACGGATTGTTCGGGCATTCTCAAGGGCCGTTTTTCGGTCTTCAAGCCTCTTCGTGACGTGTTCTGATCCCTTCAGATAGTCTGAGGGCGTCAGGTAATTCAGGGAGGCATGCAGACGCTCATGATTATACGACTGAACATAACTTTTGATAATCTCCCGGGCCTCCTCGAGATTTCCCAGAGGGGAGACCCGGATGCTTTCGGATTTCAGGCTTTTGTGGAATCGTTCGGTCTTGCCGTGGCTTTGGGGATGTCCCCCCCG
>JAJZGM010000096.1 GCA_021828525.1 Nitrospirota bacterium
GAACCGGGCAAAGGCGCACAGCTCTTCGGCGTCCAGAAGGGAGAGTCGTGGGCCGTCAAAGGTCACCGCTTGGGAGCGGTAGGATATGCGGGAGGCCGTTTCCGTTCCGTCGAAGCCGACGCCGGAGTGGGTGCCGTCGCAGAATGGCTTGTTTGCGCTATGGCCGCAGCGGCAGAGGGTGTATTGATCGCCGCATTCGATGGCGGGTCCTTTTTGCCAGCGGACCGATTCCCCGGCGGCGTTCGTGCCGATGGTTTCTGTATTGAGGGGAAGGTTTCCCGAGACAAGATAGGGGCCGTCCTTCAGAATTTCGATTTTTCCAGTCTTCTCGGTCGCCTTTGTCATGGTGGACTCCAGGGGTTGGGGATGGAGCGCTTCTTGGCGTCGTTTTTCGTCATACATCATGTCATGGGCAGATCGAAGAGGAGAACCTCCGACTCCGGGCCTCCGGTTAGCGTGATGAGGGGCTCGTCGGTGATGGCCGCCCCGTCGCCTGCCGCAAGCTGTTTGCCGTTGACTGTGCTGGCACCGGAAGCCACCTGAACCCAGACACGCCGTCCTGGCTCCAGGGCGAGGGTGACCTGTCCTCCGTCTTCGAGAACGGAAGCGTAGAGGAATACTTCCTGGTGGATAGTGAGCGATCCGTCCCGACCATCGGGAGAGACTACGAGACAGAGGCGATTTTTCTTGTCCTCCCGGGAGAAGTGTTTTTGTTCGTATTCGGGTGTGAGTCCCATTGTGTGCGGAATGATCCAGATCTGGAGAAAATGGACCGGCTCATGTGAGGAGGGGTTTGACTCGCTGTGGCGCACCCCGGTACCGGCGGTCATCCTCTGGACGTCCCCGGGCCGGAGAATCGAAGTCTCCCCCATGCTGTCCGCGTGGGCCAGGGGCCCTTCGAGCACATAGCTTAAGATCTCCATGTCGCGGTGGCCGTGGGTCCCGAATCCCCGGTCCGGCTGGACCCGGTCCTCGTTGATGACCCGGAGGGTGCCGAACTGCATGTGTTTCGGGTCGTAGTAGTCGGCGAAGGAGAATGTGTGCCGGCTGTCGAGCCAGCCGTGATCGGAGTGGCCCCGTTCGGAACTTTTGCGGAGAACGATCATGGTTCCCCCTTGGGAGAAGTGGATGAGGCCGGTCGTATGAAGGAACCGGCGGTTTGTCATGAAATCCAATATACCCCTTCCATAGTCGCCATGGTAGTAGGTTCCGGAAGGATACCTGGTATATACTTATTTCATGGCCATGACACGCTCTCCCCGCAGGGCACCGCCCCCTCCGGACTGTCCGCTGGATTTCTGCATGAAGCTCCTGTCCGGAGCCTGGACAACCAAGATCCTCTGGTATCTCTGCGACGAACCCCGGCGCTTCGGGGAACTGCGCAGAGACATCGGGACGATCACGCAGAAGGTCCTGACGTCGCGCCTCCGTGTTCTTGAGGCGCAGGGGATTGTGCTCCGGGAGGTCCATTCCCTTTCTCCGCCTCAGGTTTCCTACCGCCTGACCCCTCTGGGGCGGGAGCTCCGGCCGGTCCTTGAGGCGATGACCCGGGTAGGGGAAAAGCTGGCGGGGCCTCTGGAAAAACAAGAAAAGACTTAAAGAGGGGACAGGTGTTTGTTCCCACCTGGGAACTGTGGGGAGAACCCGCAGTTTGGGGGCTTTTTTCAGGATTTTTATAGGGAAAAAGCCGAATGAGGAGGACAGACACAGGAACTTATCGAATCGAAGCCTTATGGTCGGGCGATCAGGGAGCGAAGATCTGGCTATGGTTGAGTGAGGGGGCTCTCATGATCGGGGGAAGCGGACTTGGTCCCATAGCTCTGGGCAGTCTGCCCCAGGAGGCCAATGGCGATATTCGGGAGCGCCGTCCTGTCTCGATGGGCATGGGAGAAGGCCAGACTTGCCCTCTCCGAAGGTGTGACGTTGCGGTGCCAATGGAAGGGAAGGCGATGCTCCAGGAGGTCCCGGAAGATCAGAGCATCTTCCATCCATTTTTTCTGTGGGAGCGATGGCGAAGAGGCCAATCTCCCGGACCTGCAAGGCGGCCGTGCCAACAACCCGTTCGGGGCTGAAGGTGGTGACAGGAGAGCCCGCCCTCCCCAAAAAGTGTCTCTTTTCACCCGTGCTTTCCCGTCAAGGGCCGTTTTTATTCGGTCGAAACGGTTTGCTCGACCTGCAGGGCCTGCGGGATGATCCTGATGAAGTTTTTCCTCAGGTCGGAGCTGGTGATGGATGAGAGCCACATCGCTTCCTCATCCTGTCCGGAAGCGGATATCTCTCCCATATAGTCTTCCAGAAGCCCACGAACGAGGATTTCGTCCTCCTTGGTAAGCGGGAGGATGACGACCTTGGAGCCCCTTGCAATACGACGGCGGATGGCTTCTTCGTCGAATCCCCAATGGGGCTGTTTCAGTAAATAGACGGTTCCACCGGTCATTCCGGCGCAGATCCATGGTCCGGGATCCCCAAGAACGACGGCCCGGCCATTGGTCATGTACTCAAAGGCGAATCCCTTCATGTTCGAATGAATGCCCAGATGGCCAACGTGGTCGTTGATCGGCGCGGTGATCCTTCCGCCAATGACCATTTCTGCCCCTGAAAGGCGAATGCCTGCGCGGGAGTCGCAATCCCCCTGAATGAGGAACCGGCCCCCCTGCGCGCCATAGGCAAGGGATTTCCCAACAGAGCCATCGACAAACTGTCCTTCTTCATTTCTGGCTTTCAGTACAACGATCCGTCCGTCCATGGCGCCTTTGCCGACTCCGTCCTGCGCACCGCCTGTAACCCGGATGGTCATGTTGTTTTTGATGAAAGCACCCATTCCATTGCCTGTAATCGATCCATTGTTGATCACAAGTGTCACCATAGGATGATTCGGGTATTCCCGATGGAGAACACCGGATAAATGTGTTCCGATGTTTCTGTCCATTGAGGTGGATCGATCCACCTGAAGCGTCACGGCTCTTGGATGGAGTCTCAGGGATCGCTCGACTTCAGCGGTGATCTTTTCTCCGAGGGTGACGCTTTCTTCCTGTGCCGCCAGTCCACAGAACCCTTCCGGGTCGAGGTTGTATGATGAGGGGTTCAAAAGTGGGGTCAGGTCGATGCGGTCGAAGTGGCGAATCTGGATCAGGTGACCCGTTTCCCCGACGATGGACTGAGCTCTTGTTACGCCAATTTCAGCCATCAGCCGTCTGAGGTCTTCGCCCATTCCCGTGAAGAAGTGCTTGAGCTGTCTGACTGAAAACTCAAAGTCGCGGGGGACGAATCGCTTCAGCCCATGATCATGGGCCTGCTCTTCCGTTTCGATCTGGGTCGCTATTCCCACATGACACGTATCCATCTGGCATTCCCGGCAAATAGTGCAGCCGATGGCAACCATGGGGAGTGTGCCAAATCCGACCCTGTTTGCCCCAAGGCACATGATTTTCAGGACATCGGTAGAGGATTTGAGACCACCGTCGGCCCATATTTCAACTTTGTCCCTGAGCCCTGCATACAGGAGTGCCCGATGAACCTCCGTAACGCCTATCTCCACGGGAAGACCAACATAGCGGAGGGCGTGCATCCTGGCCGCACCGGTTCCTCCATCAAAGCCGCTCACGGTGATAATATCGGCTCCGGCCTTGGCGATACCGATGCCGATTGTGCCGATTCCGGAAATAACAGGAACCTTGACGGCGACCCTGACCTTGGGATTTGCGCTTTTAAGCTCGGCGACAAGCTGGGCAAGGTCTTCAATCGAATAAAGATCATGGTTGTTTGACGGGGAGATCAGGTCAACTCCCATTGTAGCCTTTCGCGCATTTGCAACCTTGGCAGAAACCTTTTTTCCAGGAAGGTGCCCTCCCTCTCCAGGCTTGGCGCCCTGTCCGATCTTGATTTCCACAAGATTGGAGGAGTTCAGCAGAGCGATATTGACGCCGAAGCGGCCGGATGCGATCTGTTGCCCGCGGCTTTTCGGATATTTTCCGATCAGCTCGAGTATTTCTCCACCTTCTCCATTGAGACAGATGATGTTCATCTGCTCGGAGGCTTCTGCGTAGGCCCTGTAGGCGACTTCTCCCTGGGATCCAAAGGACATGGAGCTGATAATGAAGGGATAGTCCTGCTCCCCGACTTTGAGATCCACCGACTCTAACGGGACGGTGTTTCGTCCGGGAGCGATGTCGAGAAGATGGCGAAGGGAGATCGGATTTTCAATCTCTACGGCAGAAAGTTTGTCCTGGTATTTGCTGTAGGGCTCTTTCTGGTTTGCGACATCTCCCGCCAGTTTCCAGACCTTGGGATAGAGATGATAGGTCTTGGAAAGCTTTTCAGTTTTTTCTCCATGAAAATAAGGAGCCCGGGATCGGGCTTCCTGTTCGAGACGGTCGATTGAAAGTCCAACTTTTTCGCCACCAAGAAAATGCGGCGTGGCAAATATTTCCGAAAGTTCAAGGCCTACGCCGATTGAGGAAAACAGTCGGCCATAACCGCGCATCTCATGGATTCCCATGGTGGAAATCACTTTTTCAATACCTTTTTTGAGTGCTCCTACGACATTTTCGAGGCGTCTTTCCCGCTCATCAAGGTCGATTATCTTTTCTCCCTTGACCGGAGTCAGGGCGGTTTCGAACATGATGTGGGGATTGATTGCATCGGCCCCGATCGAAAAGGTGAAGATTGTGTCGTGAAGGTTCCTGATCGATCCGGAGTGAACGATGATGGAAAGGTTCCTTCGGAGGTTGGGTGTGTTCCCGACTGGCTGGGACCTCCTGAGGGCCCGGTCGACGAGCGCTGTCGTGAGGGCTGGATCGATCCAGAGGTGGCCAGGAAGAAGGGCTCTCGAGTCATCAATGATGAGTATTTCGGCACCGGATTTCGCATGGGAAATGGCTTCGTTGTGAATGCGTTCAAGTGCTTCTTTCATCGACTCCTTTTGTAGAAAGGTCGATGAAATGGTCCGGATATGGCTTTGAGGAAAGTGTCTTGGCAGATCTTCCAGAAGATGGATTCCCAGCCGGTCGGCGAGGGCTCTGTAGCGATCAGGGGGCAAGAGGGGCTCTCCCATGTCTCCGCCGAGAAGGATGGGCAGTGCCAGGTCGAGACCTCTTGGTGTATGGACATGGTTTCCGAAAAGGGGTCTTGGTCCAAGAACGATTCTCGGGGAGAAGTGTTCCATCTCCCGTTCCCGGTCGATGGCGGGATTGGTCACAACCGCCACGTTTTCCTTGAAATAGTCGGGAATGTTTGTCCGGTCCTTCGAGAGGACTGCGAGCGGGCCATCAAATCCCAGGGATCCGATGGGTTCGAAACTTGTCTGGGCAAAAGAGGAGATCATGTCATGATCATCGGTGGAAAATCCAAACGGGTTCCAGAGGGATCCCGCCGGGAGCATTCCGACAGTTGTGCCAGCCGGATACTGCAGAATTTCAGAGACAGATGGCAGCGGAACATTTTCCGGATGGGCATACGATGGAATCATGGGGTGAAAGCGTTCGGCATAGCGGTTATAAAGTGTTTCCTGGATGGCGGGATACATCATGGGAATGAGTGTTCCGCGGTTCAGGAAAAAAGCCATTTTTTCACCCGGAGCAAACGGTTTTGGTTGTCGAACCATTCGGGA
>JAJZGM010000097.1 GCA_021828525.1 Nitrospirota bacterium
CCCGTGAACACTCTTCGCAGTACCAGCGCGGCGCATGGTCGTCCGCCGCCGACAGTCGATCGTACGCCCGGTCAAAGAAATCGTGTCCCAGCGAGACCTTGTAAAGAACCTGGCTCACACGGCAACAGGAGTCGCAACGCCCGGGCTGGGCTGTCTTTTCCATCGTCACTGTCCTTCCGGCAAAAGAGAAGGGGCTGCCGCAGGGGCGCCTTGCCGGAGAACGTCCTGCCAGATTCCCTGAAGGTGGTCCACGGTGCGCATGAAGGTGGTCAGGTAGAAGTCCCGTCCCGCGGACGGAGGAGAGCCCTCCCGGAGGTAGCCCATGAAGTGGCGGTTCGTCCGGTTCAGAGTGATCTTGGCCCGGACAATCCTCAGGATTTCGGTGATCTCCTGGCGTCTCTCCGGAAGGCCCCCAAGAAGCGTCTCCCGCTGCCCTTCCTCCCAGCCGTCAAAGAGGGCCAGGATCCGGGCCATCTCCCGAAGTTCTCCCTCCCCCGGAGCGAAACGCCATTCCTTTCCGCCGTCTTCCGTCTCCATGGGAAGGATGGGAACCATTTGAACAAGGGCGTCCACCCCTCGCTTGATCTCTTCGAACGGATTGTCCACACCTGCCTCGCTTCCCTTGTCTTGCCTTCCGGAACGGGATCCGTCCCGGAGATGGCCCCATTTTACTCCCGATCCCATCCGCAGAGAAAGGCGTCGGCCGACTGAGCCAGCGCCGGCAGACTGTACCCTCCCTCGAGAAAACAGGCCGTAAGCCCCCGCTCTCTTCTGCCTAGCGCCTCTCCGATGCGGCGGTAGGTCTTTTCCGAAAGCGCCATCTCCCCCAGCGGATCGGCAATATGCGCGTCGAACCCTGCGCTGACAAGAACGGTCATGGGGGAGAAGAGGTCCCAGCGCGGCAGGATCCGCTCTTCGAGCACGAACCGGTAGTCTTCGTCGTCGGTTCCGGCCGGAAGCGGGAGATCGAGGACGCCCGACCCCCCCGGACCCTCCCGGTTTTCCCGCCCGGAGCCCGTCCCGGGATAGAACGGGTAGCGGTGGGTGCTGACGAAGAGAAACTGGTCCGGGGGAAGAAGCCGTGTCAGGATATCGAAGGTTCCGTTTCCGTGGTGGACATCGAAATCGAGGACAAGGATCCTCTCCGCCGGATTGGCCCGGGCCCTCGACACAGCCAGGGTCGCCAGATGGTTGACCGCACAGAATCCCATCCCCCCGTAAAAATGGGCATGATGGCCGGGAGGGCGCACCGCGCAGAAGATACGGCGGGAGACCCCGGACTCTGTCCCGGACAGATTGAGCAGGGCCCCGGCGATCTCCTTGAGGGCCCGGACCGTGGCGTAGGCGACCCGGGTATCCCCGTCAAGATCGACCGGAGGACCGTTCGGAGCGAGCGACTCGAGAAAGTCGATGTACTTTGGATCATGGCCCTCCCGGAAGATCGCGAGGTCCGGCTCGGGCAACACCTCGAGAAAGCGGGCCTTCTTCCTCTTGACCCGGGATTCGAGGACCGGAAGAAGGGCGGAAAGCCGGGCCGGAGATTCGGGGTGGTCCGGACCGCTGTCGTGGGCAAGGCCGGCGTACCCCACGAAATATTCCGGGAGCGGGGCACTCACGGAAAGACGAGAACCGGAAAGGGAAGAAAGGCCGCTTCCCGGGCCCAGGCCTCGAGACGCTCCACCGGAACCTTCCGGACCTCCTCGAGGGCGGGGGGGCGCGCGACGCTGTACAGGTGCCAGGCCCGGATCTCTCTCCCCTGTCCGGCCCAGCCTGCCACTTTTTTCAGGAGGGGGTCCCAGAGAGTCCGGTCAGAAGCCATGGCATTCGGATCCCCCTCCTTTCCGAAGTCCAGGACCATGGTCTGGATCGTGACCGGAAGGTCGGCCACCACAAGGTCGAGCCCCTGCATCATCCGGTCAAAGGGAATCCGGGAGCGGTTGATGAAGGAGAAGTGGTCCGGATCCGCCGCATCAAGCTTGAGCCAGATCTCCCCCGGCCCGTCCTCGAGGAAGGTCTTTCCCGTTTGCCGGCGGCTCTCCCCGGAGAACAGTCCGCTCCCGTTGGTGATGAGCCGCAGAAGGGGCGGGGCGCTCTCTGTCCAGGGCCTCCTTGCGACAAAGTGGCGGACGGCCTGGGAGACCTCCCGGAAGGACGGGGCCAGGGTCGGCTCCCCGTCTCCGGAAAAGGCGATGTCCTTCACCTGCCGGAGCGGGAGGGGCAGATCCCCGAAGGAGGTCTCATGATAGAAGCCTCCCGAATCCATCGCATCGAAAAGGGCCGTGAGCTCCTCCATCACGAGGTCTACGGCCGGAAGGTTCCCCTCCGGAAGGGGCGGTCCTGTCCGGTCGACCTGGCAGTAGATGCAGTCGAAGTTGCAACCCTTGTCGAAATTCAGGTTGATCCCTACGGAGAGCCCTCCCGCCCGCCGCGACAGGACCGGGTACACGGCCCGGAAGGGACGGCCGGAAAGGGCGAAGAGCCGGGAGTGGTCGGCATGAAGAAGGTTCAGCGTCGCCATCGGGGAATCCATGTCTCTTTCTCCATGAGATGGGAGCGATCCGGAGAAAGGGGGGGGAGGGTCAGGGGACGCTCTCCCGATCCGGAAAGGACCGTCACGGTCAGGGGACCGTCGGGAACTTTTTCTCCCCCGAAGGCGTGAAGGGCTCCCGCGGCCAGCTCTCCCATCCGGGGAGAGATCTCCTCCCCCAACGTCAGGATACAGACCAGGGGGCCGTCGAAGCCTTTGGGCCGGAAGGCGACTCCGGCCGATCGGATATGCGTTTCCAGGTTCAGGTTGTCCGTCTGGTCCCGGCCCACGATGACCCACTCCCCTTCCTCGAACCGGAAATGCCTCCCGTACCGGAGCATGGAGGCAATGGGAGCCCTCTCCCCCCCCTTCCCCGGATCCCCGGTCCAGTCGACGGCGACAAAGTCGCCGACCCGTTCCCGGAAGTGGGAATCCGTCAGGAGGCATCCTCCGGCGGGGGACGGAATGACCGAAAGCCCAAGGCGGCGCGCCAGAGCCAGCTGGGGCTTCCTCGACCGGCCCGCCCAGCCGAAGAGCTTTTTCCTGTCCACGGTGCCATCCCTCTCCGGAAGCGTCTCGGGAAGAAGCTTTGCCGACAGGGGGCGCAGCACGCGCCCTTCCATCCCGGAATCGGCGTCGATGGCCTCGATGGACCTTTTTTTCTGGGACATGGGGCGCTGCCCCAGGACCTCGCCCGTGACGAGGAAGGAGGCCCCGACCTCCTCCATGAAGGCCTTTCCCATGGCGAACATGTGGATGCGGCAGTCGATGCAGGGATTCATGGCGCTTCCGTACCCGTATTTCGGATGGGCCAGAAGGTCGAGGAAGGCGTCTCCCTTGGGGCGTTTCACCAGCGGAATCCCGATCTCGCCTGCCATCTGCTCCGCCAGGGAGTCGCATCCGAAGGGGCTTTCGAGATGGAGGGCCACCAGGGGAACGCCCATCTCCCGCAAGATCAGCCCTGACAGGGAGGAGTCGAGACCCCCGGAGAGCAAAAGGACTCCCTTAGACATTCTGGTCGGTATCCATGATGACCTCGTGGATTTCCAGAACATTGGGCCCGGAAAACATCTCCTTGGGCGGCCGCTGGGAGTGGGCCTGGCGGAAGGAATCGGAGTGCGTCCAGGATTCGAAGGCCTCCATGGACTCCCAGAAGGTCATGACGGAGTAGTACTCGGACTCGACGGGCCGGAGGATGAGGTTCCGGATGAATCCCGGATGGCCATCGATCATTCCCTTGCGGTTTCTGAAGCGTTCCTCGAAGTCCTTTTCGTGGCCCTTCGCCACACGGATCCTGTTGGCAACAACGATCATCATGCATCCTTTCGTGAGGGTCTTCGGTTATGAACCCATTATACCAGAGGCCGGGAGCCCGAAAAACCGGCCACCCGCCGGTCAGGACCGGGAGTGCCGGGGGAGGGTCGGAAGGTAGCTCACCGAGGGCGTCATCTGCTTCGGCTGGGGGAAGAGCCTCATGAAGAGATAGATTTCCTCGGGAACGTCGGTCGAGATGGGAATCTCGAACTTCCGGAGCTCTTCCACCGTCAGGGGATAGTCGTGGGTAAAGTGGCCGGTGGCCAGAAGGTTGGCCAGACTTCTGGCTTTCTCGGCCTCCATGCGTTTAGCGAGAAGACCGGTCACCCCGTCCGCAAGCTGGCGGATGGCCTTTTCGGCGACGTCGGCCATGATCATGGTCTTGTCGTCGATCTCGTCATGGCTCTTTCGTTCGAGCACCCGGAGGATGGAGGCCGCCGGGAACTCCCCGATCTGGGGATCGATCGGCCCCAGAACCGCATTTTCATCCATCACGATCCGGGAGGCGGACAGGGCGATCAGGGTTCCCCCGCTCATGGCGAAATGGGGCACGAAAACGGTGACGGGGGCCTTCCGGTTGGCCAGGGCGTGGGCGATCTGCATGGCCGCCAGGACAAGCCCCCCGGGAGAATGGATGATCAGGTCGATGGGAGTCTCGGGATCGGTCATCTTGATGGCTCGAAGGATCTCCTCCGAATCCTCGACGTTGATGAAGCGGAGAATGGGGAAACCCAGAAGGTTCATGGTCTCCTGTCTGTGGACGAGGGCGATGGCCCGCGTTCCCCGGGAGCGCTCGAGGTTTCTCAAGGCCTGGGACCGGGCGAACTCGAGCATTCGCCGCGACATGATCGGCTGGATCATCAGGAGGATAAAAAAAAGCCAGATCAGATTTCCGAAATTCACCCCTCACCTCGATTTCCGTTCCCATGTTTGACTTTGCCCCGCCACCCGGCGAGAATGGGCCTATGACCCTTATTCCGAAAAAACGCATCCCCGCCCTGGCGGGTCTTCTTCTGTGCGGTCTCTCCCTTGTCTTTCTCCCCGCCTTCCCCGCCCAGGCGGCAGGAGAGTTTGCCTGGCAAAGCCTCTCCTTCGACGGAGGGGTGGATCCCATCCTCTCCGGAAGCATCGCCGGCCCGATCGACGGAACGCCCGTCCCCGCCCCCCAGATGAGCCAGCTTGAAAACACCGGAATCGACTTTCACCTCAGGTGGAGTTCCCAGCTCGCCTCCCACCTGGGCCTCCGCTTTTCCGTGGGGTATGCCTCGTTCTCACCCAGCCTCGGGTTCCACGGATTTTCGACGCTTCCGCTCACGGTCGGAGCCACCGTTCCGCTCTTCGACCCCCGGATCAGCGATGAGCCTGTCATCCCGTATCTGGCCGTCGACCTGGGTCCCTCCTTCAACAGCCTTCCGGCCAACCAGGGAAATGTGGGATCGGTCTCCTTTACCGCCGACTTCGGGGCCGGGCTTCTGGTTCCCGTCACCTCCACCTTTTCGCTTTACGGAGAGGTCCTTCCCACCCTGATTCAGGGCCCCATCTCCGCCAACGACCCCCAGACCCACACCGACGTCTCCTCGAGCGTCATGTGGACCCTTCCGATTCTTCTGGGAATCACCTACAACTTCAAGATTCCCCACAGCTCCTAGCCGAAGCTGCCAGGCTCCAAGGGCCCCGGCGGTTCCGAAAACACGCCTGACCCGGAGATCCGTCTCTGGCCATACTCGGTCAGCCTCCGTCCGGCGGGGGTC
>JAJZGM010000098.1:0-836 GCA_021828525.1 Nitrospirota bacterium
AGTGGACTACGTCTCCTACGACGTGCTGGGCGATGTGGTCTGCGGCGGATTTGCCATGCCGATCCGCGAGAACAAGGCCCAGGAAATCTACATCGTCACCTCCGGCGAGATGATGGCCATGTACGCCGCCAACAACATCGCCAAGGGCATTCTCAAGTACGCCAACTCCGGCGGGGTGCGCCTGGGCGGACTTGTCTGCAACGAGCGCCAGACGGACCGCGAGTACGAGCTGATCGAGGCCCTGGCCAAGAGGCTCAATACCCAGCTCATCCATTTCGTTCCGAGAAACAACCTAGTCCAGCATGCCGAACTCAGACGGATGACCGTGATCGAGTTCGCCCCGGATTCCTCGCAGGCCAATGAATACCGTCAGCTGGCGAAGAAGGTCGACGCCAACGCAGGCAAGGGGACGATCCCGACACCGATCACGATGGACGAGCTCGAGGACCTGCTCATGGAGTTCGGCGTCATGAAGACGATCGATGAAACCATGGTCGGCAAGAAGGCGGAAGAGATCGCCGTCGCCTGACCCGCCGCACCTTCATTTGGCACGCGGCGGAGGGGATCTTTTCCTCCGCCGCTCTCTTTCCTCCCGGCCATTCCGGGAAGCAATTCAGAGATCCGTTATCCGATCGGAGGGTTCCATCATGAGCGGAAATATCGAGGAAGCCAAAAAAATCATCGCGGAGGTCCTGGAGGTCTATCCGGAGAAGACCCGGAAGAAACGCGAAAAGCACCTGAACGTCTTCGAAGAAGGAAAGTCCGACTGCGGGGTCAAGTCGAACATCAAGACGGTCCCGGGGGTGATGACCATCCGGGGATGCGCCTATGCCGGA
>JAJZGM010000098.1:846-5543 GCA_021828525.1 Nitrospirota bacterium
GGTGGGGTGCGGGCAGTATTCCTGGGCGGCCCGGCGCAACTACTACATCGGAACGACCGGCGTGGACTCCTTCGTCACGATGCAGTTCACCTCCGACTTCCAGGAGAAGGACATCGTCTTCGGAGGCGACAAGAAGCTTGAGAAAATCATGGACGAGATCCAGCTGCTCTTTCCGCTCAACAAGGGGATCACCGTCCAGTCGGAATGTCCGATCGGCCTGATCGGAGACGACATCGAGGCGGTTTCCAAGAAGAAGAGCAAGGAGTACGACGGCAAGACCATCGTTCCGGTGCGCTGCGAGGGGTTCCGGGGGGTGAGCCAGTCCCTGGGCCACCACATCGCCAACGACACCATCCGGGACTGGGTCTTCGACAAGCAGACGGGGAAAGAGATCGAAACCACCCCCTACGATGTGGCGATCATCGGCGACTACAACATCGGGGGCGACGCCTGGTCCTCCCGGATACTCCTCGAGGAGATGGGCCTCCGGGTCGTGGCCCAATGGTCGGGGGACGGCTCCATCGAGGAGCTGATCAACACTCCGAAGGTCAAGCTCAACGTCCTTCACTGCTACCGGTCGATGAACTACATCTCCCGCCACATGGAGGAAAAATACGGCATTCCCTGGGTGGAGTACAACTTCTTCGGCCCGTCGAAGATCGCCGAATCCCTCCGGAAGATTGCCGCCTTCTTCGACGAGACCATCCGGGAGAACGCGGAGAAGGTCATCGCCAAGTATGAAGCCCTGACCAAGGCCACGATCGAGAAGTTCCGCCCGCGGCTCGAAGGGAAGACCGTCATGCTTTTCGTCGGGGGGCTCCGTCCCCGCCACGTCATCGGCGCCTACGAAGACCTGGGAATGAACGTGATCGGCACCGGGTACGAGTTCGGCCACAACGACGACTACCAGCGGACGACCCACTATGTCAAAGACGGAACGATCATCTACGACGACGTGACGGGGTACGAGTTCGAAAAATTCGTCGAGGCCCTGAAACCCGATCTGGTCGCCTCCGGGATCAAGGAAAAATACGTCTTCCAGAAGATGGGATATCCCTTCCGCCAGATGCATTCCTGGGACTATTCCGGTCCCTACCACGGCTACGACGGGTTTGCGATCTTCGCCCGCGACATGGACATGGCGATCAACAACCCCGTCTGGCAGATGGCGAAGGCGCCCTTCTGAGTCCCGCAGGACGGAAAAGCTTCGGCCGGGACACGGGATGTCCCGGCCCAACATGAGGATCCGACAATGAGCCAGAACCCCAAGCACGTGCTCGACCACTTCAATCTGTTCCGGGAGCCGGAATACGTGGAGATGTTCGAGAACAAGAAGAAGAACTTCGAAAATCCCCATCCCCAGGACAAGGTCACCGAGATCATCGAGTGGACCAAGACCCAGGAGTACCGGGATCTGAACTTCAAGAGGGAGGCCCTGACAGTCAACCCCGCCAAGGCCTGCCAGCCCCTGGGCGCCGTCTTCGTGGCCCTGGGCTTCGAGGAAACGATGCCCTTCGTCCATGGGTCCCAGGGATGCGTGGCCTACTACCGGAGCCACCTCTCCCGGCACTTCAAGGAGCCGACCTCCTGCGTCTCCTCCTCGATGACGGAGGATGCCGCGGTCTTCGGCGGACTCAACAACATGATCGACGGTCTGGCGAACACCTACGCCATGTACAAGCCCAAGATGATCGCTGTGTCCACCACCTGCATGGCCGAGGTGATCGGAGACGACCTGAACGCCTTCATCAAGAACGCCAAGGAAAAAGGCTCGGTTCCCCAGGAATACGACGTGCCCTTCGCGCACACCCCGGCCTTCGTGGGCTCGCACATCACCGGCTACGACAACGCGCTCAAGGGGATCATGGAGCACTTCTGGGCCGGACGTGAGCGCCACGGGAACGACATGGTCAATATCGTCATGGGCTTCGACGGATACAGCGTCGGCAACATCCGGGAGGTGAAAAGGATCTTGGGCGAAATGGGAGTCCCCGCCCTCATCCTCTCCGACACCAGCGACGTCTTCGACACGCCGACCGACGGAAGCTTCCGCATGTACATGGGGGGAACGCGACTCGAGGACATGAAGAAGGCGCTCGATTCGAAGGCGACGATCTCGTTCCAGGAGTACAACACTCCGAAGTCCCTGGAATACGCCGCCTCCCTGGGGCAGAAGACGATGTCGTTCCAGTATCCGATCGGAGTCCGCGGGACGGATCGCTGGCTGATGGCGCTCTCGGAACTTTCCGGAAAACCCGTCCCCGAATCCCTTCGGCTCGAACGGGGACGGCTCGTGGACGCGGTGGCCGACTCGACCTCCCATATCCACGGCAAGAAGTTCGCCCTCTACGGCGATCCCGACCAGATGCTGGGGCTCGCGGAGTTCCTGATGGAGCTCGGGGCGGAGCCGGTCCACGTCCTCGCCACGAACGGCGGCAAGGAATGGGAAGAGAAGATGAACGCCCTCTTCGCGAGCTCTCCCTATGGGACGGGATGCCACGCCTGGCCAGGAAAGGACCTCTGGCACCTGCGGAGTCTCCTCTTTACCGAGCCGGTGGATTTTCTTATCGGCAACACCTACGGCAAGTATCTCGAGCGCGACACCGGGACACCGCTGATCCGGATCGGCTTCCCGATCTTCGACCGCCATCACCACCACCGGTACCCGACGGTGGGATACCAGGGGGCCATGAATGTCCTGGTGAAGCTTCTCGACAAGATCTTCGATGAAATGGACAAGAACACCAATGTTCCGAGCAAGACCGACTACAGCTACGACATCATCCGTTAACGGAAGACAAACCTGGTGCGGGGGGGGGAGAATCTCCTCCCCCAGGCCTCCGGGAGGGGATCATGCTTAAGGAAAAGATCGCGGAGGTCTTCTCCGAACCGGCCTGCGGACACAACCAGGCCAAATCCGAGAAGGACCGGAAAAAAGGATGCACCAAGGTGGCGACACCGGGAGCTGCGGCCGGAGGATGCGCCTTCGATGGAGCCAAGATCGCGCTCCAGCCGATCGTCGACGCCGCCCATCTGGTTCATGGACCGATCGCCTGCGAGGGGAATTCCTGGGACAACCGCTCCGCCCTGTCCTCGGGGTCCCGTCTCTACCGCACCGGCTTCACCACGGACATGAACGAGATGGACGTCGTCTACGGCGGCGAGAAGCACCTGTTCAAGGCGATCCGCCAGATCCGGGAGAGGTTCGACCCTCCCGCCATCTTTCTCTACCAGACCTGTGTCCCGGCCATCATCGGAGACGACATCGAGGCGGTGGCGAAGGCGGCGACCGAAAAGTTCGGCCTTCCGGTCATCCCGGTCAACGCCCCGGGGTTCGTAGGTGGGAAGAACCTCGGCAACAAGCTGGCCGGCGAGGCCCTTCTGGATCACGTGATCGGGACGATGGAGCCCGAGATCACCACCTCCACCGACCTCAACATCATCGGCGAATACAACCTCTCGGGGGAGCTCTGGCAGGTGAAGCCGCTTCTCGACCGTCTGGGCATCCGGGTTTCGGCCTGCATCAGCGGCAATGCACGCTACCGGGAGGTGGCCTCCTCCCATCGGGCGAAGGCGGCCATGCTGGTCTGCAGCAAGGCAATGATCAACATCGCGCACAAGATGGAGGAGCGGTACGGAATCCCCTGGTTCGAGGGATCCTTCTACGGGATTTCGGACATGAGCTCCTCGCTTCGCAACATCGCGACACTCCTTGTCAGCCGCGGCGCTCCCGCCGACCTTCCCGAGAGAACCGAGGCGCTGATCGCCTCCGAGGAGAAGGAGGCCTGGGCCGCCATCGAGCGCTTCCGGCCGGGGCTTGAGGGCAAGAGGGCCCTCCTCATCACGGGCGGGGTCAAGAGCTGGTCGGTCGTCTCAGCCCTTATGGAGGCCGGGCTCGTGGTGGTGGGGACGAGCGTGAAGAAGTCCACGAAGGAGGACAAGGAGCGGATTGCGGAGCTCATGGGGGAGGACGCCCACATGATCGACACGATGACTCCCCGGGACATGTACCGGATGCTCAAAGACGCCGAGGCGGACATCCTGATGGCGGGCGGGCGCTCCCAGTTCGTGGCATTGAAGGCCAAGGTTCCCTTTCTGGACGTCAACCAGGAGCGCCGGTTTGCCTTCGCAGGCTACAAGGGGATGGTGACCCTGGTTTCCGAACTTCACCGGACCATCAATAACCCGATCTTCCGGTCCCTCCGGGACCCCGCTCCCTGGGATCCCGCGTGCCGGGTGACCCCTCTGGTCTAGAGGAGAGGACGATGGAGAAGCCGACCGGGCCCGTTCAGGAGAAAAAGAATCCCCCGGGGGACTTCGTTTCCGTGAATCCCCTCAAGATGAGCGCCCCCCTGGGCGGGGCCCTCTTCTTCCTGGGTCTCGACAAGAGCCTCCCGGTCTTCCACGGCTCCCAGGGATGCACCTCCTTTGCCCTGGTCCTGCTCGGGCGCCACTTCAAGGAGTCGATTCCTCTCCAGACCACCGCCATGAGCGAGGTGACGACCATTCTGGGAGGGGGCGAAAACATCCAGGCGGCCATTCTGAAGATCCTCGAAAAAGGGACCCCGGGAGTGATCGGCCTCTGCTCCACGGGGCTCACCGAGACGAAGGGGGAGGATATCGTGGGGGAGATCGCCCTCTTCCGGAAGAAACATCCGGAGCATGCGGGGATCCCGGTGGTGGCGGTCTGGACATCG
>JAJZGM010000099.1 GCA_021828525.1 Nitrospirota bacterium
GTCGGAGGGAAAGTCAACCCAGGGGCCGGATTGCGGAAGGCCGATGGGTGTCGGATCAAGATTGACGAACGGTCAGGATTTCGATACTATCTCACATTCGAGATCTTTTAGGAGAAATGTATCGAATGGGTCGGGAGGACCTATTCCCTTTCCCGTCGTTTGAACCATGTTCATGAACGTCCACAAGGAGGATCGTTGGCGAATCACGAGTCAACCAAGAAAGATATCAGGAGAAATGCCCGCCGTCGCGAGCGTAACCGTCAGGCGATCATGACGATGAGAACGCTTGCCAAAAAAGTCGAAGAGGCGGTGAGCGCCGGAAAGTCGGCCGAAGCCCAGGAAGCCCTCATGCGCGTCGTTCCCTTTATCGACCATGCGGTCAATCGCGGCATTCTCCATCGCAATACCGCGTCCCGGAAAATCTCCCGTCTTACCCTCAAGGTCAACGGGGTGGCCGCCTCCAAGGGGTGACACCTCCGTGACATGTGATCCGGTCGTGGTGTCCTGGCCATGGCCGGAGACCGAGGTCCTGTTCCGATTCAGGCCTTTCGGGAAGGCTGTGCACCGAATTCCTTCTTTTCGGTCTCCCTGACCCGGCCTCCGGGCTGTCCCAGGGCATAGAGGGTCGCGGCCAGCCTGTCCATGACAAGGGCCGAGGCGACTCCGGATTTGAGAAGAAGATCCGCCTCCCAGAGTGCGTCGGCTCCCTTTCGTATCGACTCACGAGACATCTTTCCTGCCGACCTTGCGATACTGCCTGCCACGAAGGGTGGAACCCCCCCCAGATTGGCGACCTCCTGCTCGGCCTCCCTCTGCCCCCTGCCTTCCGTCAGGGCATTTTTGGCGATCCGGTAGAGTTTCCACTGCCGATGGAGCAGGGAAATCAGTCCGAAGGGCGATTGTCCCCCCTCAAGAAACCGTGCCCACTCCCTGAAAAATTTCTTGTCTCCGTTTTCCAGTCCCCGGAGAAGATCGAAGACCGTCTTGTAGTGGGAGACGACTCCATGTTTTTCCAGGAGCTCTTCCGTGACCTTCCTGATCTCTCCCTCTCTGGAAAGATCCGAAAACAAACGGTCGACGGGACCAGGGGATCCTTCGAAGGTTGTCATCAGGGGTTCAATGGCTCCTCTGTCGAGAGCCAGGTGATGCCTGTCAGCCAGGAACCGGATCCAGGCCTCCCTGTCGGAGGCCTTGGAGGGAAGGGCGAGGCTATAGGCCGGAATCTGTTTCGACCAGGTCGCGACTGTCTTTTCAGGGGCCTCGAGGACCACCGTCGTGACCGATTTTCCATTTTTCCCCTGGATCTCGACCGGGTCGATCTCGGGGGCCTGGTCGGCCCGGGTGATCCAGAGGATCCGTCTCTGGCCGAAGATCGGGCGCTCCCGGATCCGGGCAAGGATTCTAAACTGGGCCATTTCTTCGCCGGTTCGTGTGTCGATGGCGGCAGACCCTTCCTCGGGATCGATCCCCAGGAGGATCAGAATATGCCGGCGCATCCACAGGGAGAGGAGGGGATCTCCCGAAGAGAAGGCGAGGACCGTTCCAGGAAGTGTCGTCAGCCTGAAAAAATCAAGTGCCGGACGGATCAGGGGGCACCCCCAGGAGCCGCCGGAACGGCCGAGCCATTAGGGAGCGGAGTCCCGGGAGTGGCGGGAACCCCGATCTGGGACTGCATTGACAGCGGAGTGAAGCTCTGGCTCCCGATGTTGTGGGCCATGAAATTCAGAAGCCGGACAGAAGCGTTCATGGCGGCCGTATTCATGGCGTACTGCTGGGTTGTGTTCAGGAGGGAGAGATTCAGGCTCACATACATGGGGGCGGTTCCGATGACTGAACCCCCATGCCAGAGCTCTTTTCCGGTGTAGCCCGTCGCATGGGCGTCGAGGATGATCTCGAGCTGGTATTCCTGGATGCCGTTGATGCTCGACAGGGCCAGGGGCATCTCTCCCACGGCCACCACGCTTCCCCACAGGACGATGTCGGCCCGCTTGGGATCGTTGACGAGGATGACCCCGGAGGTCCGCAGGAGAGTGTCCTTGATCGCCTGGGTTACGGTGGTTTCGATCAGGGGATAGATCGTCATGTTGTGAAAGGTCTTCACGGCGATCCGGACGTTCTTTCCGAAGCTCAGGTTGTGGGCGGCCGGGGTCTGGGTCAGATCGTTGAGATTGAAGAAATGGTACCCGCATCCGGAGAGACCGAGGAGAAAAAGGGCGATGAGAGCCCCGGTCCCTCCCCGCACCGGACGCCCGATCCTTCCCGGGAGATTCATCAGGAGGGCCTGACCACAAAGTTCAGGATTTTTCCCGGAACAAAGATGGTCTTGAGGATGGTCTGGCCGGCGAGGGCACGGACCACGCGTTCGTCTTCCCTGGCGCCTTCCGAGACCGTTTCTTCCCTGGCATCGGGGGGAAATGTCAAAGTCGCCCTGAGCTTCCCGTTCACCTGGATGACGAAAGGCACCGTCGCCCGGATCAGGGCGCGGTCATCGGGGACCGGCCAGCCATGATGACCCCTCTGTCCGAGTCCCAGCCGATCCCCGAGGTGTTGGGCAATGTGAGGGGCGAAGGGAGATAGGAGAAGAAGGAGCGTCCGGTACCCTGAAACCAGAACCCATCGCCGTGACTCGGTCTCTTCCGATAGGGCGTTTCCCTGGAAATTGCTGAGGGTGTTCAGAAGCTCCATGAGGCCGGCAATGGCCGTATTCATCTGGGCGTTGTTTTCGAGGTCGGTTGTGACCTTCCGGATGGTCTCGTGGATCTTGCTCCGCACCACCGAAGCTTCCGGAGAGAGACTCTCTTTCCAGGTGCCGGTCTCGATAGAGCCTGCCTCCGGGAATTCCTCGAAGAGAGAGTCGACCCGCCCATAAAGCCGGCCCAGGAAGCGGTAAGCCCCTTCGACGGCCTTGTCGTCCCAGGAGAGGTCCTTGTCCGGCGGAGCGGAAAAAAGGGTGAAGAGACGGACTGTATCGGCCCCGTATTCGTTGATGAGCTGGTCGGGATCGACCACATTCCCTTTCGATTTGGACATCTTCGATCCGTCTTTCAGGACCATGCCCTGTGTCAGGAGGGTCCGGAAGGGTTCCCTGACGGGTGAAAGTCCCAGATCGAAGAGAACTCGGGTGAAAAAACGGGCATAGAGGAGGTGGAGAATCGCATGTTCGACGCCTCCGATGTACTGGTCCACCGGTGTCCAGTAGGAGAGGGCCTCCGGGGAGAATGGACGGTCTTGCGGACAGTCCTCGATACCGGCGAAGCGAAGGAAGTACCACGAGGAATCAATAAAGGTGTCCATGGTGTCGGTTTCCCGCTGGCCGATTCCTCCGCAGGAGGGACAGGGGACGCCCTTGAAGGAGGGATGGTCCGCGAGCGGGGAGCCGCCCTTTCCGGTGAAATGGATATCCCGGGGAAGCAGCACCGGAAGGTCGGACTCCGGGACGGGAACGATCCCACAGGAAGGACAGTGAATCACGGGAATGGGCGTCCCCCAGTAGCGCTGGCGGGAGATTCCCCAGTCCCTGAGACGGTAGGTCTTCTTCATCCGGCCCTGCCCTGTCATCTCGAGATGAGCCGTAATCGCAGTTCGGGCCTCATCTCCCGCAAGACCGGAAAAGGAGCCTGAATCAAAAAGAATTCCGTCGTCGGTGATGGCTTTTTCAAGCACGGAGAGTCGTTCCTGCCCGGGGGGAAGGATGACCTGACGGACGGGGAGGCCATATTTCCTGGCGAACTCATAGTCACGCTGATCATGGGCGGGAACCGCCATGACCACTCCGGTTCCATAGGAGGCGACGACGAAATTGCCGATCCAGAGAGGAATGCGGTCCCCCGTGAGGGGGTGGCGGAGGAAGAGCCCGGAAAAGACACCCTCCTTCTCGGGTTCCTCCCGATTGTGATGGGTCCGGGCCCGGAGTGTTTGCTCGATAAAGGATCTCGCGGGGAGATTTTCGGGCGAGTCTTCGAGCAGGGCCTCGAGAAGAGGATGTTCGGGGGCGATGGTCACGAAGGTGACCCCGAAGAGGGTATCGGGTCGTGTCGTAAAGACAGTCAGGATTTCCGACGGGAGAGCCCGGGAAGAAGGCGGCTCGATCCTGAAGTCGATCAGGGCCCCTGTGGACGGGGCGATCCAGTTGGCCTGCATCGTCCTGACCCGTTCCGGCCATCCTTCGAGGGATTCGAGATCTTTCGAGAGATCTTCGGCATAGTCGGTAATCCTCAGAAACCATTGTTCCATGGTCCGGAGTCTGACAGGGTTCCCGCACCGCCAGCAAAGGCCATCCTCGACCTGTTCGTTGGCGAGGACGGTGGCGCAGGAATCGCACCAGTTGAGAAGGGCTTCCTTTCTGTAGGCCAGCCCTTTTTCAAGAAGTTTCAGGAAAAACCACTGGTTCCAGCGGTAATAGTCCGGATGGCATGTGGCGATCTCCCGGCTCCAGTCGTAGGAGAGGCCAAGTTTCTGGAGCTGCTCCTTCATATGGGCGATATTGCTCTCCGTCCAGTCGGCAGGATGGACTCCCCGAAGGATGGCGGCATTTTCGGCTGGCAGTCCGAAGGCGTCCCACCCCATGGGATGGAGAACGTTGAATCCGCGCATCCGTTTGTAGCGGGCAATCGCATCTCCGATAGAATAGTTTCTCACGTGGCCCATGTGAATGCGGCCCGACGGATAGGGAAACATCTCGAGACAGTAGTATTTCGGGCCAGACTCGGAGCGCCTGACATGATAGGCGCTGTCTTCTTTCCAGCGCCGCTGGACTGTTTGCTCGATTTCCGAAAAGGGATAGAGAGGATCGCTCACCAGAACTCCTTGAAATGGAAAAACAAATCAGTTTGTCCGTGCATTTTATCACAGGAGGTCCGGGGATGGGTATTCGGAGAGCTTCGTATTCAATGGCATATGTCGATCAGGGGCCTTTCCAAAAGGATCCTTCTCGGGTAGAATGGTCAGGTCAAATTTCTCACTCCCTTTTGCGCCCGTAGCTCAGCCCGGATAGAGCAACAGACTACGAATCTGAAGGTCGCAGGTTCAACTCCTGCCGGGCGCACCAATGATATCAAACACTTACGAGACTTTTCCTTCCCCCGGATTCTCCCTTGGTGCCGGGTTTGGTGCCGGTTCGGATTCAAATTCCGTCTTTTTCGTCTCCTTGTCCAGAATCCCGACCGCCTCATGGAGATGGCCCGGTGATAGACGAGCATAAATCCAAGGTCGTGGAGTAATCCTTGTGACCGGCCAGCTTCTGAACGGTGGTCAAGGGGATTCCTGCCTGGACAAGACGGGAGCAGAAGGTGTGCCGGACCACCCCGGAAAGCCCGGCCTTTTCCACTTGCGCAGAAGCGCCTGCGCTTCCCGATGGGACCGGCCCTCTCCAATCCATTTGAAGAACAGTTTTCCCCTTCTCTGACGGTTTGCATTCGATCCTTCTTTCGCGCCCCTGAATATACAGAAACTGGCGACC
>JAJZGM010000100.1 GCA_021828525.1 Nitrospirota bacterium
CACTCCTTTAATCCATAAGGCCGCATCCATGGAAACCCCGGATTTTCCGTCAACATTCGCTTCCATGCATGCGGTCTCCAGAAAAGTGGCCGCCTCGCTCGGGTGGGAACGGGAAGCGGATCTCCGGGAGATTGCCCGCCAGTGGAAGGAGATCTTCGGAGATCCCATCGGGCGGGTCTCCTATCCCTCCGCCCTCCTCGAAAAGGAACTGGTCATCGCCTGCTCCTCGGCTCTCTGGAAGCGCGAACTCACCTATCTCCTTCCCGAAATCCGCACCAAGCTCCTGGAGGCCTGCCCCCGTCTCTCCGGGAAAGCACTCGCCTTCAGGGTCGTTCGTCCTTTTTCTCCCCCCGTTCCTGACAAGGCCGCAGCTGTTATAAGACCGGCGGTGATCGAATCCCTCTGGGCCCGGGCCGAAGAGATCGCCTCAAGGCTCCCGGAACCCCTGCAGGAACGGGGACGCGCCTTTATCCTCCGGCAGATGCTCAGGGGCCTCACCCTATCTGGCGAGGAGAACCCTGGGCACCCGGACCCTCCGGAGAGGTGATTGTTCCGGTCCGGGCCTTAATGCTAGGATGACTAGAAATCGCATCTTTTCGTCATTCATCCAGCAAGGAACCCGATATGGATCCGGACACTCCCCTCTTGATTCCCCCTCCCGAACGGAGCCTGACTGTCGTCAACCACCAGACCGGGACAATCCTTCACCTTAAGCCCGTGAAAACAGTCCAGGCCCTCCTGGGGGTTCTTGGCTTTTCCCCGGAGACCGTCCTCGTCATCCAGAAGGATGCCCTCCTCTGCGACGACGATCCCATCGATCCGGGCCAGCCTGTCGAAGTGAGACCCGTCATATCCGGGGGATCCCTTTCATGAAGTGCCGGGCCTGCACAAAAAAGGCGGTCATCAAGCTTCCCAGCCACAACAGCGCCTTTTGTCCGGAATGCTTCGACCGGTTTGTCCTCTCCCAGGTCGGGCGCGCCATCGACGAACACAAGATGATCGCCCCCGACGACCATGTCCTTGTCGCGGTCTCGGGAGGAAAGGATTCGCTGGCCCTCTGGGAAATCCTGATGCGGCTGGGGTATAAGACGACCGGATTTCATCTCGATCTCGGCATCGGAGACTACTCCAGGGAGAGCCGGGGCCATGTCGAATCCTTCGCCAGCCGTCACCATCTCCCGCTCGTGGTGGAATCTCTCCGGGAGGAGGTCGAGGGATCGGTCACGGACATCGCCCGGGCGACCCGGCGACCGGCGTGCTCCGGCTGCGGTCTCTCCAAGCGGTATTTCTTCAACAGGACGGCACTCCGGATCGGGGCCTCGGTCCTTGCCACCGGACATAACCTGGATGACGAGGCGTCGAGGCTCTTCGGAAACCTCCTCCACTGGCACGACGAATACCTGGCGAAGAACCGTCCGGATCTTCCGGCCATCAAGGGTCTCTCCAAAAAGGTCAAGCCGCTGGTGCGGCTTACCGAAAAGGAGATGGCCTCCTACGCCTTCCTCCGGAAAATCCCCTATGTCCTCAAGGAGTGCCCCCATTCGGTGGATGCCAAGCAGCTCCTCTACAAGAAGCTGCTAAACGAGGTCGAGGCGGCTTCGCCCGGCACAAAGCACGCCTTCCTCTTCGGATTTCTCGAACGGATCGACAGGTTTTACCCCGAATCAGAAACCCCGGAACAGGAAGAGGAAGAGGAGACCGATCTCTCCCCCGAGGGGCAGTGCGAGCGCTGCGGTGAAATCTCATGGACACCCGTCTGCAGTTTCTGCCGGCTCAAGGAGCGGGTCCGGGAGGAGCTCGCCAAAAATGGGGAGAAAGAGCCCCGCCCTTCCTGAGGATCCGTCTCCTTCTAATGCTGCCAGAGGATCCGGTGATATTCGAGTGGAACCTTCACCCCCTCGTGGAAGGGTATCACCCGGAGGGTATAATCCCCCACGGGACGGTCGCCCGGAACGGTCGCCTGAAAGATGAAGCCGTTCCTGGCCCCGGAGAGAATTTTCGTTCTGTCCATGGCCTTCCGGAAGGGGGGACCTCCCCTCGGGGCATTCGCATAGACCTCGACCCGCACATCCTCGGGAGCGATTTCTCCAAGCCAGACGGGACATTCAATCAAATGACCCTCCGCGGATTCCTGGACGGTCTCTGATCCGAAACGGATCCCTTCCCAGTTCCTGTCCAGATGCTCCTTCCAGGCGTCTATCCCTCGGGCCTGGGCCCCGCCGTTGGCCTGGCGGGACTCATAGGCATCGGCGGCCGGCAGGTAGGCCCTTTCGAGATACTCCCTGACCATGCGATCGGTGTTGTAGACCGGCGTGAGCGTCGCCATGCTGGCCCGGACCCGGCTGATCCATCGCAAAGGGATTCCCCGTTCGTCCCGGTCGTAGAAGTCCGGGACCACGCTCTGCTCCAGGATCCGGTAAAGATCTTCGGCATCCCGCCGATCGCGAGAGGGATCCTCGAAGGATGAGTCGTCGCCGATCGCCCACCCCACTTCGGGGCGATAGGCTTCCTCCCACCAGCCGTCCCTTATCGAGCAGTTCAGGCCCCCGTTGACAAGAACCTTCATGCCGCTCGTCCCGGACGCCTCCCAGGGCCGGCGGGGGCAGTTGACCCAGAGGTCGATTCCTCCGACCAGCGTCTGGGCCACATTCATGTCGTAATCGCTCAGGAAAAAGACTGTTCCGTGGGTCCGGGGGTCGGAGGCGAAATGGACCCACTCCTGGATGAACCCTTTCCCCGCCGTGTCCTGGGGATGGGCCTTTCCGGCCACAAGGATCCGGACCGGCCTGTCCGGATGGGAGAGGATGCGGATCAGCCGCTCATGGTCGAAAAGGAGAAGATTCGGGCGCTTGTAGGAGGTGAAGCGGCGGGCAAGCCCGATATAGAGGGCATTCGGATCCAGAAAGGGAAGGGGCGCGCTCTCGCCCCTGACGGATCTTTGCCGGACAAGATGGCGCTGGACCCCTTCGAGCATGGAGATCCGGTTCTTCATGCGGAGCTCCCACAAGGATTCGTCGGAAGCGGCGAAGATCTCTTGGGCAGGCTCCGGTGATCCGTCCCGGTGAATCCTGCGTTTGGGGACCTTTTCCGTCCAGAAGGCATCGGAGACCAGGGAGTCCCAGGAGAGGGTGTGGATCCCGTTGGTGATATGGGTGACCGGCACCTCCATCACAGGCCAGCGATCAAAGAGGGGGGAGAAGATCTTCCGGCTGACCTCTCCGTGGATGCGGCTCACCCCGTTGATGAAGCCGCTGCCGGCGATGGCCAGCCGGGCCATGTTGAAGGGCTCCTTGTCGTCTTCGGGATTCATCCGGCCCAGCCCCAGGAGTTCCTTGTCCGTCAGGTTCCATTCCTTCTGGTAAAGGGAGAAAAACTGGTGGAAGAGCCCCGGATCGAAAGCGTCGAAGCCGGCAGGCACCGGGGTGTGGGTGGTGAAGACATTTCCGGCCCGGGTCACCTGGAGGGCGTGGTGAAAGTCCGAGATCTTCTCCCGCACCATCCAGGCATGGGCCCGCTCCAGGATGGCGAAGGCCGGATGGCCTTCATTGATGTGGAGAACGTTCACGTCGATTCCCAGGGCATGAAGCACCCGGTAGCCCCCGATTCCCAGGACCATCTCCTGGACGAGCCGCATCTCCCGTCCCCCTTCGTAGAGCTCTCCGGTGATGCCCCGGTCCATGGGAGTGTTGACAGGGTCGTTCGAGTCGAGGAGATAGAGGGTCGTCATTCCCAGACGGACCTGCCAGACACGGAGGATCAGGGTCCGTCCCGGAAGGGGAATGGGAATCCGGAGCCATTGGCCCGTCGAGCCGCGCAGGGGACTGATGGGAAGAGAATCCGGATCGTTGTAGGGGTAGCTTTCGATCTGCTCCCCCTGGGCATTGACCACCTGCCGGAAATACCCTTTCTGGAAGAGGAGCCCGACCCCTACCAGGGGAACGCCAAGGTCCTCCGCGCTTTTCAGATGATCTCCCGCCAGGATCCCCAATCCTCCGGCATAGATGGGAAGGGATTCGGACAGACCGAACTCCATGCTGAAGTAGGCAACCGTACGGAGAGGGGAGCGGCCGTAATGCTGGGAATACCAGGAGGGAGCATGATCCTCCTGGCTCCAGAGATTGTGGACCTCTGCGATCCGGGCCAGAAATTCTCCGTTCTGGGCCAGGGCGTTCAGGTGGGCGACCGAGACGGTCTGGAGAATGAGCCAGGGATTCCGGATGAGCTTCCAAAGAACCGGATCAAGCTGGTTCCAGAGTTCGTCGGCCCGATGGTTCCAGGTCCACCGGAGATCGAGCGCCATCTCCACGAGCGGTTCAAGTCCCTGCGGCAGATCCCTTGTCCTGTAACGCTCAAGCATTTTATCCTCCCGGTTTCGGTAATCCATTTTCCCATGTGGCCAGAAGACGTTCGGTCTCCCGGGCGATGGTCCGGTCCTCGCGGGCATGGAGGGCCCAGACCTCGATCCGGGATTCCTTTCCGGAAACCCTCCGGTCTCCCGAGCCTGAGCGGTTGGCTTCGACGTCCTCGCACACCCCGAGAACCCCCAGCCGATCCATGACGGCGCTTCGGGCCCGCCACGAATGCTCCCCCACGCCTCCCGTCAGAACAAGGGCCTCGATCCCCCCCAGGACGGCGGCATAAGCCCCGACCGTCGCGACGACGGAATAGACGGCCTTTTCGAAGGCCAATGCGGCCCGGGAGTCGCCCATTAGGCTCCGCTCCTCGATCTCGCGAAAGTCCGAAATCCCTCCCGAGAGGGCGAAGAGGCCCGAGCGATGGTTCAGGGCCTCCTCCACTTCCTCCGGAGAGTATCCCTTCCGGAGAAGCAAGGGAACAATTCCCGGATCGATCGACCCGGGCCGGGATCCCATGACAAGGCCATCCAGCGGGGTGAGCCCCATCGATGTGTCGACCGATCGGCCCTGGCGGATGGCACAGGCCGAGGCCCCGTTTCCCCAGTGGACAGCGACCAGATGTTCCGGGAGGGGACGGGTCATGAGCCGGGGGAGCCGATGGACGATGTCGTCGTAAGAGAGTCCATGAAAGCCGTACTTCTCGATGGCCTCCTTTTCCTCCCATTCCGGGGGAATGGCATAACGTCGGGCGACCTCCGGCAGGGTCCGGTGAAACTGGGTGTCGAAGACAGCCACCACATCCAGGGCGTGGCCCATCCCGGTCAGGGCGGAAAGAACTCGGATGGCGACGGGGAGATGAAGGGGGGCGAGAGGGATGAGATCCGTCAAAGCTTTGATGACCCGGGGTTCGACCACAACGCTGGCTCCAAAGGATCGCCCTCCGTGGACCACCCGGACACCGATCCCCTCGGGCGGACGCTCATGGCTCCAAAGGTCAAGCTCCGAGAGTGCGGTTTGAACCCCCTCCACGGAGTCTTCCAGGG
>JAJZGM010000003.1 GCA_021828525.1 Nitrospirota bacterium
AATCGCCGACTTTGCCCTCTGGCTGATCCAATCCCGAAGTCCGCTTTTTCATGGCCAGATCCTCCAGACAGAGGGTGGTCCGTACTTCTAAGCTCCGGGAGTACCCGAGCCCATAAACTTGCCCCCCCTTTCTTTTTTCCCCAGAATTGATCCATCGGAACAACAGGCCGCCGGGATCAACCCGATCAAAGGAGGGTCCGATCGCTTGTTTGGAAAATCACCTTTGAGAGATATCAGGAACTTGAGAGATATGAGCACCCCTCAATTTGTCACCTACTGATAAAAGTTTAGGGGGTGGTATGGATATAATGGTCTTCATCCCCTGTTTAACTCCACCCATCTCGGTCGGTGGTACAAAAAAGAACCTCGGTTCACGGGGAGTTTGGGGGTATCCAGAATTTCGTGGGGGGATTTCAAGCAAAAAATACCCCTCATTTTGCTCGGATGTCAACGGATGGTCTTGGATTATACCGGACTAAAGACATGAAAAAAGCCAGTATTTACGCTGGCTTTATCTTTTATTCTGATTTATCGATTATGACCTATTATGATCAAATGGTGGAGGGTAGGGGATTTGAACCCCTGACCTTCAGGGTGCGATCCTGACGCTCTCCCAACTGAGCTAACCCCCCTTGCGATATCGCTAGAGACTACCATAACCTCCCACCCACATCAATCGGCGCTCCAGAGGACTCGTCGCCCTGAGAGGTGCAGACGCCCTGTGGACAGGCCGTCCAGAGCCTCGACATAGGCCTCATGCTCAACGGGAAGCAACCTTTCGACAAGGGTTTCTTCCGTGTCTTCAGGGAAGACGGGAACGGTTTTCTGCAGGATGACCGGACCATGATCCATCTGAAGGTCCACGAAGTGGACGGTGACCCCGGTCACCCGCACCCCGTATTCCAGGGCCTGCCTCTGGGCATGAAGTCCGGGAAAGGCGGGAAGAAGCGAGGGATGGATATTGACGATCCTGTCGGGGAAGACCCCGATCAGGACCGGGCCCACCAGGCGCATGTAGCCCGCCAGGGCGATCGCCTCCACCTTTTTTTCCCGAAGATGGGCAAGGATTTCCTTTTCATAGTCGTCCTTCGACGGGAAGGATTTGGGTGTGAGGTGAAGGGTTGGAAGCCCCGCTTCCCGGGCCTTTTCCAGCACCGGTGCATTCTCCCTGTCGCAGACGAGGAGGACCGGGTTGATCCGGGAGAGCCTCCCGGATCTGACAGCCGAGAGAATCGCCATGGCATTCGATCCTCGGCCAGAGGCAAAGAGGGCCAGACGAAGCGGATTACTCCCCGGCATAGAGAACCTCTCGGTGGCCGGCCACAACCTCTCCCAGGCGCCAGAAGCTCTCACCCCGGGATGAAAGAAGGGAAACCAGTGCCGGCGAAGCCTCAGGCGAGACGATCACAACAAGTCCGATCCCCATATTGAAAACCCGGAGCATCTCGGGAAGGTCGATTCCTCCCGACTGCCGGATATGGGCAAAGAGGGGAGGAACTGGCCAGGCATCAAGACCGATTCTGACCGAGACATTGTCAGGAAGAACCCGGGGAATGTTTTCCGTCAGTCCTCCCCCCGTCACATGGACAAAGGCTCCGACCGGAAGCGCCTTTCGGATGGCCGCCATGAGGCGGACATAGATGCGGGTCGGCAAAGATAGGAGTTCACCCCATGTTGTCTTTTCGTCAAAGGGAACCCGATCCTCCGGGAGAAGCTTTTCCTGGTCCAGGAGAACCCGCCTCGCCAGGGAATAGCCGTTGGAATGGAGCCCCGATGAAGAGACTCCGAAGACATGGTCCCCCGGCTTGACCGAGGCCCCGTCGATGATCTTCCTGCGATCCGCGATTCCCACGCAGAAACCCGCCAGATCGAAATCTCCGGGGGCATAGAGCCCCGGCATCTCGGCCGTTTCCCCTCCCAGAAGGGCCATCTCCGCCTCCTGGCATCCCTGCACAATGCCCTCCATGAGGGGAAGGGATTCGTCGACTTCCAGCCGTCCCGTGGCGAAATAGTCGAGAAAAAAGAGGGGGTCGGCTCCCATGACGGCAATATCGTTGGCGCACATCGCAACCAGGTCAATTCCAAGGCCGGAAAATCTCCGGGCCCACCGGGCAACCAGGAGCTTGGTCCCGACCCCGTCCGTGCCCGAGACCAGGACCGGATCTTCGTATCGGCCGAAATCCGGCCGGAAGACCCCCCCGAATCCCCCAATCCCGGAGACCACCCCGGTCCGGCTCGTCCTCCGTGCCAGAGGCTTGATCGCCTCCACCCAACGGTTGCCCCGGTCGATGGAGACCCCGGAGCGGGCATAGGCCCCCTCCTCCCTGTTATCTCCCAAAATTCTCTCCCGATGTAAAAAACGATTTATAGACTATTATTGAAGTTGGTACAGTTTTTTGGGATTATACCCTCTGTCCGCTTTGATGGCTGATCATAGCCCAAATGACCCCGCATCAACAACAATGGCCCCTGATGGGCCAATCAAGGATCCGGCAATGTCTTCCTTCCCTCAGAGCATGACGCGCGCCCTCATCAACGTGTGGCTTTCCCTCGTCTTTTTCTCCCTCGCTTCCTGCGGAAACGGAAACATGGTCGGAAATGGCACAGGGAACCCAGGAACGGCCCTGGGAGCCCTCCAGATCGCCAACACCGATATCGCACACGGCAACTACAACGGAGCAATCTCGGTCCTCGCCCCTTACTGCCCGAACAACAACTGCGTGAATCCGGACATCGCCAACGCCTTCGCCAATGCCTATATCGCCCTGGGAAACGGAACCTCAGGATCGGGGGGCGCCACCATCACCCAGATCCTCTCCCAAGTCCTGAACCTGGTCAACACAAATGCCAGCGCCACCCAGGTTCTCCAGGGGGTCAACCAGGCCATTCCCTGTCTGGCCAGCAACTCCTGCAAAACCGCCTATCTCGACAATCTGGCGACCGCCCTCCAGACCCTGGCCAACACCTCCTGCTCCGGTTCCACCACGACAGCCTCAAACTGTCCGGACTCTTCTTCCATCCTGCTCGCCTCGGCCGTCTATCTTCTCGTTGTGGCGCAATACGAGGCCGGGATCGTCTACACCGGAGGCACCTGGTTCTTGTGCACCCCCAATGGGGGCGGTCTCTTGGGATGCGCTCTCCTCAGTGAATCGACCCTGGCAAAAGACCTTTTCGCCAATCCGGTTCTTCTCCAAAACATCCTGGCCATTCTGGGGGCCACCTGTTCCGGCTGTTCCGGGAGCCCCACGATTTCCGTCACCTCGACGACTGCCCTCAATGTTCTTCCCTACTTTCTGGCCTCCCTGGGATCGACCAACACCAATATTGCCACCTCCTTCAACCAGTTTCTCAATGCCATCAACAATTGCACCACGAACCAAAACTCAAGTTGTGCCTCCAGTCCCTCCGGCACCACCCCCTCCAGCGTGACCCTGAGCGCCTCCGGGTTGGCCTGGTACCTGAGCCAGCTGTGAGGCCTAAAGTCCGGAGCCTCCGATTCCGAAGAGACTACCAGACCCTTATGCAACCTCTATCCAAGGACCGACGATGATCCGACGACGTGACCGCCTGCAGACCCTTCTCCTGTCCGGAACCCTGGCGGGGCTTTGCTCTCTGGCCCTTCTTTCGGCTCCGGGCCGCGCCTTCGCAGGCCCCTCGGGGGTGGCCGGCTCCGCTCTTTTCCAGCAATTCCCGATCCTCTACCAGGGAGTCCTTGTGGAAGGGATGGGAGGGGCCTTCACCGCCGTGGCCGATGACTCGAACGCTCCCTTCTACAATCCGGCCGGACTCGACAATATCCAGAGCTCCTCCTTCCAGATCCTCAACATTTCGGCCGACATCACCTACCCGTCCCTCTATCCGAACCTGTACAACAGCCTGAACGGAGCCAGCACCAGCAACCCCGCAACCTATATCAACGCCTTCAACAGCGTGGCCGGACAGAGCCTCTATACCCGGGTGGGAGACTACTCGAACTACACGACCCATGATTTTGCCATTGGCCTCTTGACCAACAACCAGGCCCTGGGCATCGCGAACGCCTCTCCCACCACCACCAACCTGGCCTCCCTTGCCGCCCTCTCCGATTCCGGGATCGTGATCAGCGGGGCCTACGGCTTCTTCAACCACCATCTCCAGGTGGGGGGGACCCTGATGGGGCTCTACCAAATGTTCGAAAATATTCCCTCGCTCACTGTCTCCCAGGCCAGCGCCCTCTCGAGCACCCTGTCGAGCAACCTGTCCCATGGCTTCGGAGTGGTCGGCAATCTCGGGGCGATCTATCATTTCGACCTTCCCTTAAACCCGACACTTGGAGCCTCGATCCTCAACGTCGGAACGGCAAGCTTCGGCGACGCCGGCTCCCTGCCCCAGCTCATCAACGCCGGGGTGGGCATCGATCCGGACATCGGCTTCGGACGCCTCCTGGCCGACATCGACTATGTCGATGTGACCAACTACCTCTACTACACCGGGGATTCCCTGTGGCTCCATACCCGACTTGGAGTCCAGTACCAATTTCCGGAGATTCTGACCGTCTCGGCCGGCCTCTACGAAGGTTATCCCACCTTCGGGGTCGGAGTTGACCTCTGGGCCTTCGAGGTGAATGCCTCCTACTACACGGAGGAGGCCAGTCCCGTTCCCGGGTTGAACCCAGACCACATCGTCTCCCTCCAGGTCGCCTTCGGCTGGATGTAGGAGAGAACGGACCCTCTGAACAAAGAAAGGCGCCAAAAGGCGCCTTTCTTTGTTCCATCCAGTCTTTTTTGGAAGTCTCAGGAGCTTTAGGTTCCCCCCGAAGGCTGATGGAGGTCCTTCGTTGTCTGTGCGATGCGCGCAAGCGCGGCGGCGGCCGCTTTCTGCTCCGCCTCCTTTTTCGAATGACCCTGCCCTTCCCCCCAGACGCTTTCCCTGATCAGGACCGCAACGTCAAAGACCTTCTGGTGGTCTGGCCCGGACTGGCCCGTGATCTTGTACTTCGGAAGGGTTTCAAGTTCGCGCTGGCAGTATTCCTGGAGTTCGGTCTTGTGATCGGCGATGGTGTCAGTTTTGGACGCCCCCTCGATCACCTCCCGGAACTCACGGAGCACAAAATTTCTGGCAGCCTCGAGACCCCCGTCCTGGTAGATCGCGGCGATAACCGCCTCGAGGGCGTCGGAGAGAATGGAGTTTTTTTCGCGCCCCTGGGTAATTTCCTCCCCCCGGCCAATCAGAAGAAAGCTTCCCAGACCGAGGTTCCGGGCGACCTGGGCCAGGGTCGGTTCCGAGACGATCCGTCCCTTGAGCTTGGAAAGAACCCCTTCCGGAGAATCGGGACAGGTCTTCATGAGATGTTCGGCGATCACAAGGCCCAAAACGGTGTCACCCATAAACTCCAGCCGCTCGTTGTCGCGGCGGGCCCCCCCTTTTCGGAACTCGTTGCTAAAGGACTTGTGGATGGTTGCCTCTTCGAGCCGTTCCAGGGATCGGAAGCGGTATCCGAGACGCTCTTCAAGGACCGGGAGGTTGTGCATCCATTGGGACCGGGGAAACATTGTCTGTCCTCAGCAGGAAAAGGGAGCCGGCCCTTTCAGCCATCAACCCGGGAAATCACGAGGGAGGCGTTGGTGCCGCCAAACCCGAAGGAGTTCTTGAGAATTACCCTCACATCCTGTTTCCTTGCACCTTCGGAGACGTAATCGAGATCGCATTCGGGGTCGGGATGATCGAGATTGATCGTGGGCAGGATCACCCCGTGGCGCAGCGTCATGAAAGCCAGCGCCGTCTCGACACCTCCGGCCGCTCCCAGAAGATGGCCCATCATCGATTTCAGGGCCGACACGGGAATTTTCGCGGCCTGCTCCCCGAAGACGGTCTTCAAGGCCTTGGTTTCGATCTTGTCGGCAAAGGTCGAGGTGGCGTGGGCATTGATGTGGTTCACGTCAGAGGGGGAAATCCCCGCGTTCGACAGGGCCATACGCATGCAGCGGACAGCGCCGCCGGCGTCGTCGGGAGGAGCAGTGATATGATAGGCGTCTCCCGTCAAGCCGTATCCAAGAATCTCCCCATAGATGCGGGCCTTCCGGGCGCGGGCCCGCTCGAGGGTCTCGAGGACGACCACCCCGGCCCCTTCGCCCAGCACGAAGCCGTCCCGGTCCCGGTCGAAGGGACGGGAGGCATGCTCGGGATCGTCGTTCCGTGAGGAAAGGGCCCGGGCCGCCGCAAAGCCCGAGACGGTCAACGGAGTGAAAGCCGATTCGGCGCCCCCGGCCAGCATGACATCCGCATCGCCCCTCCGGACGATGTGATAAGCATCCCCGATGCAGTGGACACCGGTGGCACAGGCTGTCACGGCACAGGAATTGGGCCCCTCGAGCCCCAACCGGATGGCGATCTGCCCCGACGCCAGGTTGATGAGAACCATCGGAATGAAGAAGGGAGACACCTTTCGCGGTCCTCCCTCCACCAGCTGGGAATGGTAGTATTCGATCCCGCCGATTCCGCCGATTCCCGATCCGACATAGACCCCGATCCGTTCCCGCGTGGCGTCGCTTATCTCGAGCGCGGAATCCTCCACGGCCATCTGGGCCGCCGCCATCGCATAATGGATGAAGCTGTCCATCTTCTTGATTTCTTTTTTGTCGATCCAATGTCCCGGATCGAACCCCTTGACCTCTCCCCCGATCCGGACAGGAAGGTCGGAGGGGTCAAAACGCGTAATGGTCCCCACCCCGGACCGGCCTGCACGGGCGGAATCCCATGTCGACTGGGCGGTGTTGCCCAGGGGGGAGACGATTCCCACTCCCGTAACGACAACTCTCCGGTCCTGGAGGGGACGAATCCCCATCAGACGCGCTCGCTGATATAGTCGACCGCATTCTGGACTGTCGAAATCTTTTCCGCATCCTCATCGGGGATTTCGATTCCAAACTCTTCCTCCAGGGCCATCACCAGCTCGACGGTGTCCAGGGAGTCGGCTCCGAGATCCTCGACAAAATGGGACTCCGGGTGAACCTCTTCCTCCTCGACCCCAAGCTGTTCCGCAATAATTTTCTTGACCCGATCATTGATCGCCATGAAAACAAACCTCCTTGAAGAATTTTTATGATCCGGGAAGCCTCCCCGGATCTGCCGCCTACGGCATGTAAAGCCCGCCATTCACGGGAACGACGGCACCTGTGATATATCCCGCCGCCGGATCGACAAGGAAGCGGACCGCGTGCGCGATCTCCTCTCCCCGGCCGAAGCGCCGGACAGGAATCCGTTCCAGAACCCCGCTTGTCACGTTTTCGGGAAGTCCTGCCGTCATGTCTGTTTCGATGAAGCCGGGAGCGACGACATTGACGGTGATGCCCCGGGAAGCCACCTCAAGGGCCACCGATTTCGAGAAGGCTTCGAGCCCTCCCTTGGAAGCCGCATAGTTGGCCTGGCCGGCATTTCCGGTCGACCCCACGACCGACGAGATGGAAACGATCCGCCCATAGCGCTGCTTCATCATGGGACGAAGAACCGCCTTCACCATCCGGAAGGGGCCCACCAGGTTGACATCGATCACCTCCCGGAACTCCGCTTCGTCCATGCGCAAGAGAAGCCTGTCACGCACGATGCCGGCATTGTTCACAAGAATATCAACCCTACCCCATCGATGCAATACTGAATCAAGCGCCGCCTCGATCGAGGCGGAATCGCTCATGTCGAGGAGGACCGCCGCCCCCCGTTCATCCCCGGAAAGTCCCCTGATCCTTTCCTGAACGGCGTCCGCGCCGGTGCGGCAGCCAAAGGCAACCCGGACACCGGCATCGAGAAGCATCCTGCCGATGGCCCAGCCGATCCCCCGGTTGGCTCCGGTGATCAGAGCCACCTGCTCCGAAAGCTTGGGGTAGGTCTCCTGTTCCTTCACGTTCCCTCCTCCTTGCGGTCGGTCGTCTCCCAGAGAACCTTCTCCCTCTGGGACTCCATTCCCCGTTCGATTCGTTTTCCAAGTCCCGCAAGGACCGATCCCGGGCCCACCTCCACACAGCGGGTCACCCCTTCCGAAAGAATGCCTGCAACCGACCGTCTCCATTCGACGGGACTCTCCATCTGGCGCACCAGAAGTTCCCGGATTTTTCGGGAGGCTTCGCCAGGACCTAAGGGACGGGCCGTGACGTTCGGAACATAGGGAACAGTCAGGGGGGACATGGCAACATCTGCCAGGAGATCCTGCATCGCCAGGGCCGCCTGGTGCATGAGGAGGGTGTGGGAGGGGACGGAGACCGGCAGGGGAACGACCTTCCGGACTCCTGCCTCCTTCAGTCGGTCGATGGCGAGAAGAACCGTCTGGCGTGATCCGGCGATCACACACTGTCCCGGACAGTTGTCGTTGGCCACCGATACCACCTCCGGTTCCCCGCGTTGAATATTGCCCAGGATTTCCTCGACGCGATCACGTTCTGGTCCAAGAACGGCCGCCATCAGGCCTTCCCCTTCGGGGACCGCCTCCTGCATGAAGCGACCCCGCATATGGACAAGCCGGATGGAATCGGCGAAGGAGAGGGCTCCGGCTGCGACAAGGGCCGAATACTCGCCCAGGCTGTGTCCCAGGACCACATCGGGCTCCCGGGTCTCACGGATCCGGTCAAGGGCCAGGAGACTGGCCAGGAGAATGGACGGCTGGGTCCAGAATGTGAGATCCAGGGATCCGGCCGGTTCATTTCTGGAGATGGCCAGAATGTCGGTTCCCAGAATTTCGCAGGCCTCGGCAATCCGGCGTTTTTCTTCCGGGCGGTCGAACCCGTCGAGCATCCCGGGATACTGGGAGCCCTGTCCGGGAAAAAGAAAGGCGGTTTTCACGCGCGACTCCGTTTCTGTGTTTCGGCTTCCCAGGTGAGGAGGCCCGACCCCCAGGTCACACCGGCCCCGAAGGCGGTCAGGAGGATGCGGCTTCCTTCCTTCACCCTTCCCCCACGCACCGCCTCGTCAAGGGCCACGGGGACGGAGGCGGCCGAGGTGTTGCCGTACCGTTCGATGTTGACCATCACCCTCTCCGGAGGAAGTCCAAGGCGAGAGGCCAGGGCGTCGATGATCCGGATATTGGCCTGGTGGGGAACCAGAAGGTCGATCTCCCCGGGGGAGACTCCGGAGGCCGACAGGACCTCTGTCACCGACTCCTGGAGGGACCGGACGGCCATCTTGAAGGTCTCCCCTCCCTTCATCCGGATATACGGGGACGATTCCGTCCCCCCCTTCCGGGTTCCGCCGCCCGGTACGTGGATCATCTCCCAGTAGCGCCCGTCAGCCCTCAGCCGGAAGGTCTCGAGACCCCGCTGAGCCGTGGTCGAGGCCTCGACCACCACCGCCCCGGCCCCGTCTCCGAAAAGGATGCAGGTGCCCCGGTCGGACCAGTCGAGGGTCCGGCTCATGACCTCGGACCCTATCACCAACAGACGCCGCGCCGCCTGGGATTCGATCATGCTCTTGGCCACGCTCATGGCGTAGACAAAACCCGAACAGACGGCGTTCAAGTCGAAGGCAAAGGCCTTGTTCGCCCCAAGGCGGGCCTGGACGAGGCAGGCGGTGGAGGGAAACAGAAGGTCCGGGGTGGCGGTCGCAAGAAGGATCCCGTCAAGGGAGTCGGGCGAAAGACCTGCGGCCTCGAGGGCCCGATTGGCCGCTGAGACGGCCAGATCGCTCGTGGCTTCATCGGGGGCGGCGATGCGACGCTCCCGGATTCCCGTCCGCTCCCTGATCCAGCTGTCGCTGGTCTCGAGATAGGCGGCAAAGTCGTCATTGGTCATGATCCGGGATGGAGCGTAGGAGCCGGTCCCTGTGATGACCGCGACAGGAGAGCTCACTGAGAGGATCCTCCGGTCGGGATTTTGGCGATGTCCTGAGCGATCGTCCCGGTCAGACCCGATTTGGCAAGACGATCGGCCATGCCCATGGCGTTGGAGATGGCGAGGCTGTTGGAACGGCCGTGGGAGATCACAAAAAGGCCATTCACCCCCAGGAGAGGGGCCCCTCCATATTCGGCATAGTCGAGCCTCTTTTTCATGCGGGAGAGGGAGGGACGGAGAAGAAAACCGCCGATTCTGGACCTCAAGCTTTCCCCGGCCGCCTCACGCATCATTCCGATGATGGTCTGGGCGAGCCCCTCGGCCTCCTTCAGGACCACATTTCCGACAAAGCCGTCACACACCACCACATCCGCCTCCCCGGAAAAGATGTCCCGGGACTCGATGGGGCCGGAAAACCATGGGACGCGGCTTTCGCGCAGGCTTTCAATGGTCCTCTGGACAAGCTCGTTGCCCTTGGTCTCCTCCTCTCCGTTCGAGAGAACGAAGACCCGGGGGTCTTTTTTCGAAAAGAGATGGCGGGCCAGGACCCGTCCCATGTGGGCAAAGGAAACAAGGTGGGAGGGTTTGCAATCGACGTTGGCCCCCCCGTCCACGAGGATGAAATGGCCGTTCAGGGAGGGAAGAATGGTTCCAATCGCCGGTCGCTCAACTCCGTCGAGCCGGCCAAGAACCCACATGGCCGAGGCAAGGGAGGCTCCGGAGTGGCCGGCGGAAACGACGCCGTCCACCTCTTTGCGCTTGACGAGTTCGGTCGCCATCCAGACGGTGGAACCTCGGCGTCGTCTCACATCGGAGGCCTTTTCCGTCATGGCAATGACATCCTTCGAATCAACAAACTCGAAGGGAGCGGAGAGGGAAAGGGCCCGGATCCTTTCTTCAAGGATCTTTTGGTCCCCAACCAGAACCGGATGTGTCCCGAAGGTTCGGTAGGCCAGGTCTGCGCCGGAAATCAGAGGATCAGGACCGAAGTCCCCTCCCATCGCGTCCAGGGCGATTTTCATGGCCGAAGTCGGTCTTTTCCTCAGCCGTTCTTGATGCGGAGAACGGGACGCTTGTTGTAGGTCCCGCAGGAAAGGCAGGCATAGTGCGGCTGCTTCGGCTCACCGCAGGAAGGACAGGTCACGATGGCCCCCAGGGTCAGTTTCTTGTGGGTGCGGCGCTTGTCCCGTCTCGACCGGGAAATCTTTGTTTTTGGATGTGCCACGAAAGGACTCCTTCACAGTTCGTATGGTTGTTGGCGGGGATTCACGGGAATCACCCGTCGAAGAGGTTTCAGACCGCCGCTAGCGACAGTCGCTGCCCAGGTCATCCTTCCGGGTGGCAGGAGCAGCTGCCCGTATTCCTGTTTTCCCCGCATTCGGGACAAAGTCCCTTGCAGGCCTCGTCGCAGAGGGGGTAAAAGGGAAGGTCTGTCAGGACAAGTTCCCTGACCCAGGGTCCGAGATCGACCCATCCATCCTTTCCGTAGCGCTCAAGCTCGTCGGCTGTCGCGTTCTTCTCATGAAAGAAAAGGGTCCGCTCCCCGACCTCTCCCTTGCGGACAAAGGCCTCAAGGCAGCGCACGCAAGAGAGCGGAACTTCGTAACCAACGGTCACATCGACCATCACATCGGTCCCCTCGCGACCGAGGGTTCCCGTGATCCGTCCCTTCATCGCCCGGAACTCGGCCTCCGTCTCGCTGACAAGAAAGACCCCGGGCGCCCCGGCGATCGCCTCAGACAGGGAAAGATCGAGGGCCATGGGCTCCGAAAGCCGGAGATCGGGTATTTTGTCGATATGATATTTAAGCATCACAAAACGGTTATTTTATCGGTCGAGGATCAATGTGTCAACCATTGATCCGGGTCGTCCGAGAAAGTCTCCGATCCATTCCGGAAGGCCCGATACCGGGAGAAGATGACGCTCGCCCGTCTTTCGGACCTTGAGCTCCACGCGGTCCTCCCGAAGATTCCTTTCTCCCAGGATGACCTGAAGAGGAAAACCGCAAAGATCGGCGTCAGCAAATTTCACTCCGGGACGGGCTTCCCTGTCATCGATCAACACCTCTCCGGGAAATCGTTCCTCGATGATGGCCGCAATCCTTTCGCCCCTGGCCGTCATCTCCTGATCCTTTCCTCCGAGGGGCAGGACACAGACGGCCCATGGCGCCATGGCCAATGGCCAGATGATCCCGCTGTCATCGTGGGACTGCTCGATGGCCGCGGCGAGGAGGCGGCTCACCCCGATCCCGTAGCACCCCATGTGGAAGAGGGTCTCCCGTCCATCCGGGTCGAGGAATCCGGCGTCCATCGGCTGGCTGTACCGCTGCCCGAGATCGAAGACATGGCCGACCTCGATCGCCGTTGTCCGTTCGAGAAGCTCCTGGCAGAGGGGGCAATGGGTGGCCTCGCCCGCAAGCTCGATGTTCGAGGCCCAGGAGCAGGACGGGCAGAAGACTACGGTATCTTCTCCGGAGGGGGCGAGGACCATGAACTCGTGGGAGGAAGAACCCCCGATCATCCCTGTGTCCGCTTCCACCATCCGGACAGAGAGGCCAAGCCTCGAGAAAATCCGGAAGTAGGCCTCCTGCATCACACGGTAGCAGGCGGCCCCCTCCTCACCGGATCGGGCAAAGGAATAGGCGTCCTTCATCACGAACTCGCGCCCGCGCATGAGACCGAATCGGGGGCGCATTTCATCCCGGAACTTGGTCTGGATCTGATAGAGGGTCACGGGCAGCTGACGGTAGCTCCGGAGGAGCCCCCGGGCGAGGTCGGTCACGACCTCCTCGTGGGTCGGACCCAGGGCAAAGGAGCGGTCATGGCGGTCCTGGATCCGGAAGAGTTCCTTTCCATACTTGTCCCACCGGTCGGTCGCCTGCCAGAGCTCGGCCGGCTGAAGTGCCGGCATCAGGATCTCGAAGGCTCCCGCCCGGTCCATTTCCTCCCGGACGATCGACTCTATCCTGCGAAGGACCCGGGCCCCCAGGGGGAGGAAATCATACAGGCCTCCCGCCACCTTCTTAACATAGCCTCCCCGGAGCATCAGCCGGTGGCTGACCACCTCCGCCTCGGCCGGCTCCTCATGAAAGGTCACATAGGGAAGGCGGGTTGTTCTCACGAATTCTCCGCCGACAGAACCCGTTCAGTCGCCATGGGCAAATCGACGCGATGCCCGTCTTCGGTCCTGAGGGAGGTCAGACCGGCAGCGCGCATCATTTCCACCTTTTTCTCGACCTGGGCGATCAGAAGCTCCTCGAGATCGGCGGAGGGAATCTTCTTCACGACCTCCCCGTTTTCAAAAAAGATGCCGACTCCCTGTCCCCCGGCGATTCCCAGATCCGCCTCCTTGCCCTCACCGATTCCGTTGACGACACACCCGAGGATTGAGACATCCATCGTCTCCTGGACATGGGACAATCGTTCTTCGACCCGGGCGGCCAGTCCCACCACATCGATTTCGAGGCGGCCGCAGGTCGGACAGGCGATGACATTCACTCCCCTTTTGCGAAGTCCCAGGGACTTGAGAATCCCCCAGGCCACCTTGACCTCCTCCACAGGATCGGCCGCCAGCGAAACCCGGATGGTGTCCCCGATGCCGTTGGCCAAGAGAAATCCAAGACCCACCGAGGACTTGACAGTCCCCGAGAGGAGAGGACCGGCTTCGCTGACGCCGATATGCAGGGGATAGTCGCAGCGCTCCGAGGCCAGACGGTAAGCATCGATAGTGTCAAGGACGTTGGACGCCTTGAGGGAGATCTTGATATCGAAGAAGTTTTCCTTCTCGAGAAGGGCCACATGGCGCATGGCCGACTCCACCATGGCCTCCGGTGTCGGATGGCCGTAATAGTCGAGAAGGTCACGCTCGAGCGATCCGGCGTTGACGCCAATCCGGACAGGAAGCCCCTTGTCCTTCAAGCGATCGACGATGGCCCGGATCTTGGTCTGGCTTCCGATGTTTCCAGGGTTGATGCGGACCGCATCCACCCCTCCCTCGATCACCGTGAGGGCCAGATGGTAATCGAAATGGATGTCGGCGATCACGGGGATGGGAGAGCGCTTGTGGATTTTTCCGACCGCCTCGGCGGCCTCCTGGTCCACGACGGCCAGACGGATGATCTCGCAACCGACCTTGGCCAGATCTTCTATCTGCCGGAGGGTCCCCTCAATATCCCGGGTATCGGTTGTCGTCATCGACTGGACTGCCACAGGAGCCCCGTCTCCGATCGGAACGGAGCCGACCATGATTCTCCGGGTTTTTTTCCTCTTTATCTCCATGAGAAGACTCCTTATCTCGTTATCCCAAATACACGCATGATATCGTTATAGAAGGCAAAAACCATAATCGTAAGCAAAATGACAAATCCGACCTGCATCGACAGCTCCCGGACCCTGAGAGAGGGCGGCTTTCTCAAAACACCCTCGAAGGCCAGAAAGAGGAGATGGCCCCCGTCAAGAACGGGAATGGGAAGAAGGTTCATGACACCTAACGTCACACTGACAAACCCCATGAAGACAAGAAGGTTCGAGAGCCCCGACTTGGCGGCCTTTGCCGACATCTGGGCGATAAGGATCGGTCCGCCCAGGTTTTTGGGAGAGATGTCACCGGTGATCATCTTTCCCAGAGAGATGAGGTTGATGGTGGCGATCCGCCAGGTCTTGATGACGGCAAGCCCCAGCCCCTCGGAAAACCCGTACCGGAGGGTCACGAAGGTTCCGGAAGGGCCAACCCCGATCTTCCCCTGCTTTTCGGCTTCTCCGAAAAGATTCTTTCCCGATTCAATCCTGGGAACGATCCTGAAGGAGAGGGTCGACTCTCCCCGCCGGACGGACAGGAGCACATCATGCCCCCCCTGCCGTTCGATCATCTTCCGGAGGTCGTCCCACCGGGAAATGGTCTGGCCGTTGACGGAAAGGATCCTGTCCCCCTTCATGATGCCGGCCGAAGCCGCAGGGGATCCAGGCAAAACCTGGCCCACCACGGCTTCCATGACCGGAAGCCCGGACCAGAAAACCGCAGCAAAGAGGAGAATGGCCAGGATGAAGTTTGCCACCGGTCCGGCGGCCGCGATCATCATCCTCTTCAAAACGGGAAGGGCGGAAAAGGAATGGGGAAGATCCTCGGGAGCCACTTTCTCGGGATCGGTCTCGCCCAGCATCTTCACGTACCCCCCCAGGGGGATCCAGGAAAGGCGGTATTCCGTCTCCCCCACGGTTTTGGCGATCACCTTCGGACCGAATCCGATCGAGAACTTTTCGATCTTGACCCCGAACCTCTTTGCAACGAGGAAGTGGCCCAACTCATGGATCAGGATCAGAACCCCGATCACGACAATGAATGAAACTATGGCTGTCAAGCGTCTCTGCCTTTCATCAGGGGGAACTCAGAAGGGAACGGAGGCCGGACTCTGGACTCCGGTCTGCGCGACGGCTTCCTCTGCAAGGGCCGTGGCACGGGCGACCGCCCTCCGTATTTCCTCGAGGGAGTCCGGAACGGTCAAGGGAGCCTCTGACAGGACCCGTTCCCATATTTCAAAAATACCGGTAAAGGAGATCCGTCCCTCCAGAAAGGCCTGGACGGCCACCTCGTTCGCCATATTGAGGTAGAGAGGACCCTGCCCGGCCCGGGCGATCGATCGGGCGGCAAGGCGAATCGCCGGGAAGGTGTCATGGTCGGGAGCAAAGAAGGTCAGCGTTCCCGTCCGGGCCAGATCCAGAAATGGAACACCAATGGGGAGCCGTTCCTCCCCGGAAATGGCATAGGCGATCGGTCCCTTCATGTCGGGAACCCCCATCTGGGCCAGGACCGATGCATCCTCGAATTCGACCATCGAATGAATGATGCTCTGGCGATGGACAACCACCTCGATGCGGTCGGCGGGAAGATCAAAAAGCCACCGCGCCTCGATCAGCTCAAGCCCCTTGTTCAGAAGGGTCGCCGAATCGATGGTGATCTTGGGACCCATCTTCCAGGTGGGATGGTTCAGGGCCTCTTCGCGTGTCACGCCATCTAAATCGGTCCGCGTCTTCCCGAAGAAGGGACCGCCGGAGGCCGTCAGGATGACCCGCCGGACGCCTGACCAGGGATGGCCCCTCATGGCCTGGTAGATGGCGCTGTGCTCGGAATCGACGGGAACCAGCCGGGCGCCCTTCAGGCGGATCCTGTCGATCACCGTCTGCCCGCCCACGACCAGGGTTTCCTTGTTGGCCAGGGCGACGGTCCGGCCAGGAAGGATTCCCTCCCATGTCGGCGCAAGCCCTGCCTCTCCGACGATGGCGGAAAGGAGGACCTCCGATTCCGGAAGGGCCGCCACGGCACAGGCCCCCTCCGTTCCGGCCATGACGCGGATCCCTGAGCCGGAAAGCTCCTCCCGAACCTGATCATAAAGGCTTTCGTCAACCGACAGGAGTTCCGGAAGAAACTCGCGCGCCTGCAGAAGGATCAGACCGAGGTTTTTCCCGCAGGCCAGACCTCTGATCCGGAAGCGGCCCGGATGGGCCCGGACGATGTCCAGCGCGGAACGCCCGATCGACCCCGTCGATCCCAGGATGGAAAGGCCGACACGGCCCCCTGCCTTTATTTCGTTGTTGTGCATCTCGGTCCTCTCCTAGACGATGACGGGAGAGCTGAGTCCCTCGTAAAAAATAAGGACTCCATACAGGACAGGCGCATTGAAAATGAGGCTGTCCACCTTGTCGAGCATTCCTCCGTGCCCCGGAAGAAGTTGGCCCGAATCCTTGACCCCGGCCTGTCTCTTGAACCCCGACTCCACCAGGTCTCCCAGCTGTCCGGTCATGGACAGCAGGAGGGAGATCCAGAATATGGTCCCCCGGGACAGAGGGGCCGGGAGCCAGGAAACGACCAGAACACTGAAAAGAACCCCGACGACGGTGCCCCCGATCGCCCCTTCCCAGGTCTTCCCAGGGGAGATGGCCGGGGCCATCTTGTGTCGTCCGAGCAGCTTTCCGATAAAATACGCCCCCGAATCGACAATCCATGTCAGCGCCAGAAGATACAGGATCCAGCGGGCCCCTCCCGGAACACCCCGGATCAGGAGAATCGTCCCGAGAAGGAACGGGATGTACATGACGCCGAGCCAGACGACCGGAAGCTGACCCATCCGGGAAACTCCCCCGGAAAGAAGCGTTCCCCCCATGACAGTCAGAAGAAGAAGAGCCGCCACCACCTCGAGTGTTTCCGGGGGAACGGATCCGGTACTTTTGAGATAGATCACGTAAAGAAAACCCGCCCCTGCCGTCAAGCCAAGCCAGACACCGCTATCAAAAGAAATCCCGGGAAAAAGCCGATAGAACTCATACTGGGCCAAAACGACAAATCCGGCAAGAACCAGGAAAAAAAGGAACGGGGTCGCCCACAGGACCAGAGCCACGATCATCGGGATCGCGATCGCCGCCACGACAAGACGCCGGACAAGCTCCATCAGCGTTCCGTCGCTCCGGATGTGACCGCGGAGGTTCCACCTTCGGCACCGAAGCGCCTCTGACGTTCCTGAAAGTCCAGCAGGGCCTGTTTCAGATCCTCTTCCCCGAAATCCGGCCAGTATACACCGGTAAAGTAAAGTTCCGTATAGGCGATTTGCCACAGGAGAAAATTGCTGACCCTGTATTCCCCGCTGGTTCTGACGAGAAGATCGGGAGGGGGAAGGCCAGAAGAATCAAAATACCGACCAAAGTCCTCTTGTGAAATGGCCGCCGGATCAATTTTTCCGGCGATGGCGTCCGACGCCATCCGGCGGGCGGCGGCCAGGATCTCCTCCCGTCCCGAATAGGAAAGGGCCAATGTCAGGTCCATGGCCACGCCCCGTCCTGTGCTCGCCTCAACCTGCTCAAGACGCCGCAAAACGCTTTGAGGGAGGCGGGACCGGTCACCTATCGCCCGGAAACGGATCGATTTCTCGATCATGAGAGACTCTTCCCGGTCCAGATAGTCCTCGAGAAGATGCATCAGGGCATCGACCTCAAGTCGAGATCTCTTCCAATTTTCCCACGAGAATGCATAGAGGGTCAAATAACGGATGCCCCAAGCCCGGCAGGCCGTCACCGTTCGCCTGACCGACTGGGCCCCCTGGCGATGGCCTGCCACCCTTGGAAGATGACGCTTCTGGGCCCAGCGGCCGTTCCCGTCCATGATGATGGCCAGATGGACCGGTGGCCGCACAAGCCAGTCGGGAGCCTCCCGGGTCCGGGGACCCATCGTGTCCGGCTTGGAAATCATTTTGTCTGTCCGGCTCCGGAAGGGCGATTCAGGAGGGTGGGCTCTGCCGCCCCCTTCCGGAGAAAACGGCTGACCGTCTGTGGAAGGTGGAAATACTGAAGGGATCCTTCCTTCACGATCAGGTTCTGGATGTTCATGAAGTTGAAGACCGGCTCCGTGCCCACCACAAGCACCGGGGCTCCGGTGGCCGGATCGTCCATGACCGCAATGTCCCGGATAAAGTTCTTGACCCGGGTCAGCTCGCCTTGGAGTGTCCAGTTGACCCCTGTCCAGCGGTAAAAATAAACCTGGCCATACTGGTAGCCCTGGAAGTTTCCGAACCCCGAGGACATGGGGATGTTCTTGTAGACAATGGCGATGGGCCTCCCCGGATCACCCGGAGGAACAAGGACGAGGATGCGCCCCTTGACCCGGACGCTTCTGGCCTGGACCGGCAAAAGGGCATGGGGTCGCCCGAAGACAAAATGGTTCGAGTACCCTCCGAGAAAGATCGGGCTCTTGAACCGAAGGTCCCCCCGCTTGTCGTAATATTCGAGATGGTTGTCCCCGGCAATTTTCAGGAAGGCATTGGTCCCTCCCGTCCGCACAGGAAGGGTTCCGAGAAGGGTGATGGCCTTGGGCCAATCCACCCGGTCTCCCTTTTCAAAATGGTCAAGCTTCCACCGGAGAGAGTAGATATGGCCCAGAAAGGCGTTGTTGACGCCCATCTTCTGCCCGATCAGGCTGTAGCTCCCGTCAGACATGGGGACGATCCGGATATACCATGGAAGATGCTTGGCGATGCGACGGAAGGTCGTGCCGTCGTAGTCGAGAACATAGGAATCAGGCTGGCCACCCACGATGTTCGTGACGGCGATCTGGTCCCGTCCCGGGTGCTCCTTGTCCGGAGGAATGACCGGGCCGGAGGAGATGAAGACATGCCGGTTGGCCTCGACCCGCGGGTCGGATTCCCGATAATGGGTCCGGACGCGACTTTTACCGATCGTTCCCACGATGATCCGGCGACCATCGGAAAGGGCCGTGATCTCTCCTTCTCCCGGGATGTACCCTCCTTCAGTCAGGAAGAAGGGGATAAACGGAAGCTTCACGCTCCTAAACGGAACGGAAAGAGGAGGAAGCTTGGCGGCATGGACGTCGGGTGAGACCCCGGAGAGAAGGTCCCCTCCCCCCGACAGGGGCCGGACTCCGGAGAGGCCGGTCTCCAGCGTGAAGGCTTTTTTCCCCGAAAGGCCCCCTGCAATTTCCAGGTTGAGAAGAACATGGTCGCCCAAAAGGGTCGTATCAATCAGGATCAGGCTCTGGGCACGGAGATTTCTGGCGAGTCTTGCCCGAAATGAAGGGTCGGTCAGGGAGCCCTTCCCCATCTTACGGATGGCAAGGTCGACGCGGAAGGGGTCGACCACAGAAAAGCGCCGGGATTTCTGGAGAGCCCGCGTCAGGTGGCTCATGACCCCGAGGTCCGCGTAGCGGGAGGCTGGAACGAGGGCCACCCGGACCAGGGACTCCGGCATCCGGAACATGTCCCCCGCCTTGACCGACTCCTTTCCCGAAAAGAACCCCCGAGAAGAATCGGGATCTACGGAGGTAAGCTCGACCCATCCCACCCTTTCTTCCCGGTGACCGATCACAAGCCCTGTATAGAAATCACGAAACGGGGGTCCGGGCCGGTAGACCATGACCACGGCCCCCTGATAGAGGCCCTGGACGCTCCCCCGGTCGAGGGCCACCTGGTCGCCCGGGCCTGTCTCCGTGATCTGTCCCTGCCCCGGGGGAAAGAATGTCTCGAGGATATGGACCACGTCGGAGGTTCTGGCCATGACCTGCTGTCCGGAAATGGCCTGGCCGGTGGAGGATCCTTTGGGAGAAGCCGGGATGGTTGCGGCCGGAGAGACGGCAGGAAACGCCCCCATGAGAAATCCCATGGACAGGGCCCCCAACAGCGCCCACATTCCGGAAAAAGAGCGGATATCCCGACCCGAACGCATTGAGAAAGACGTCTCCTTTTTCACACGATCCCCGTTATTGTTCCGTCAGGTGAGAGACTGACCCGGGAATAGGCCGGGTCCCGGGGAAGTCCTGGCATCGTCTGGGTCTCTCCGGCAATGGCCAGAAGGAATCCGGCACCCGACAGGATCCGGATCTCCCGGACAGGAAAGACAAATCCTGAAGGAGCTCCCAGCTTGGACGGGTCATGGGACAGGGAGGCCCAGGTCTTGGCGATGCAGACGGGAAATTCGGCCGCGGGTGTTCCCGAGATGCGGTCGAGTTCCGACCGGGCGCTATCCGACCACGACAATGACCCGGCCCCGTAAATCCGCGTTGCCACCATCTCGATCTTCTTTTCGGGAGAATCGGAAAGTTCGTAAAGAGGTTTCCAGGAGGACTGCCCACTTTCTGCGGCGTCAAGAACTGCCCTGGCAAGGGATTCGGCCCCTTTCCCGCCTTCGGCAAAGTGGGTGGAAACAACAGCATCGGCCGCTCCGGCCTTGCGGGCGGCGGAGGCGATGGCCGCATGCTCCTCGGGACTGTCGCCGTCCAGCCGGTTGATGGCCACCACAACGGGAACCCCGAACCCCCTTAAAATGGCCACATGACGCTCCATGTTCGGGATTCCCGCCCGGACGGCGGCGGGATTGGCCACGTAAAGTTCCGGGGGAAGGGCGCGACCCGAACGGACCTGTCCCACCCCTCCATGCATCCGGAGCCCCCGGGTGGTCACGACAAGGACAGCGACATCCGGACCTCGCCCCGAAATCCGGCACTTGATGTCGAAAAACTTTTCTCCACCGAGGTCAGACCCGAAGCCCGCCTCCGTCACCACGGCATCGGCCGTTTCAAGGGCCACAAGGTCCCCCAGAACCGAACTGTTCCCGTGGGCGATATTGGCAAAGGGAGAGCCGTGGATGATCGCGGGGGTCCCTTCCTGGGTCTGCATAAGGTTTGGCCAGAGGGCCTCCCGGAGAAGGGCGGCCATGGCGCCGTCCACGCCAAGGTCCGAGGCGCGTAGAAGCCGGCCATCCCGGCTCCTGCCAAAGGTGATGGAGGACAGGCGGACGGACAGCTCTTCCCAGGAGCGGGAAAGCGCCAGAATGGCCATGATCTCGCTTGAGACGGCGATCTCGAACCGGCTTTCCCTCGGAATCCCGAAGCCCGGGCCCCCCAGTCCAACCACGATCCGGCGGAGGGAGCGGTCATTGATGTCAACGACCCGGCTCCAGGTCACCGCCAGAGGGTCGATTTCCAGGGGATTGCCATGGTAGAGGGAATTGTCGATCGCCGCCGCCAGAAGATTGTGGGCCGCCGCCACGGCATGGATATCTCCCGTCAGATGAAGGTTCAGGACGGTTGAGGGTTCAATGGTCGATCGCCCTCCTCCTGCCCCGCCTCCCTTGATTCCGAAGACCGGCCCCATCGAGGGCTGACGAAGGGTGACAACGGAACGCAGGCCGAGTTTTTCCAACCCCATGGAGAGACCGATGGAGGTCGTCGTCTTTCCCTCTCCGGCCGGAGTGGGGGTCATTCCCGAAACCAGGATGTAGCGGGCCTTTTTCCCGGGGTTTGTCCCCAAAAAACGCGGATCGATCTTTCCCCGGCCAGGTCCGTATGGATGGTAATGGGAGGGAGGGATTCCCAGATCACGGGCGATATCTGTCAGATCACGCAGGGATGGAGCGAAAAGGGACAACGGGAAGTTCTCCTTGCAGCTCAGAAATGCCAACTTGAAAGGACTGGATCGCCGGAACCGGATGCGGGATCTTTTCCAAAAAATCTTGTCGGGACAGAATATCGCACACGGGGGATTCATTCAAGCAAGGACCCCGGGTTCGGCTTCAGGAGGAGGCGGTCGCCCCCCCGGAAAGTCTTTTTTGCCGGCGGGAAGAAGCCCAGGAAGAGGCAAGGATTCCGAGCTCGTAGAGGAGCAGGAGCGGGACGAACATGATCATCATATTGAGAAAATCCTGGGTGGGAGAGAGGATAGAGGCCAGGACAGCGTTGCCGACGACAGCCCAGCGGCGGCTTTTTCGGAAGGTTTCGGGGCCGACCAGGCCACGGTCGGAGAGAAAACCCATGACG
>JAJZGM010000101.1 GCA_021828525.1 Nitrospirota bacterium
CGATCTAGGGGTCCCCTTCGTCCTGATCGGGGAAAAGATCAATCCGACCGGAAAGAAACTCTTCTCGGAGGCGATTGCCGAGGGCCGGACCGACCTGATCGTCGCTGAAGCCAGAAAGGAAGCGGCTGCCGGAGCCCATGCCCTGGACGTGAATGTCGGTGTTCCCCTGGTCGACGAAGCCCGGATGATGGAAAAGGCCATCACCGCCATCGGCAACGTGGTCTCCCTTCCACTCGTGATCGACTCCTCCTTTGCCTCAGCGCTCGAGGCGGGACTCCGCCTCTACCCCGGCCGGGCCCTGGTCAATTCGGTCAATGCCGAAGAGGAGCGGATCGAAGAGGTTCTCCCCCTGATCCGACGCTACGGAGCGGCGGTGATCGGCCTCCTCTCCGGGGAGGACATTCCGGAAAAGGCCATCGACCGGATCAAAAATGCCGAGAAGATTCTCAGGGCGGCAGAACGCTACGGACTCAGGCCCGAGGACATCGTCTTCGATACCCTGGCCCTTACGGTCTCCGCTGTCCAGGAGGCCTCCCGGCAGACACTCGAGACTATCCGCATCCTGAAGACGGAATGGAACGCCCGGACGATCGTCGGCCTCTCCAACGTCTCCTTCGGGCTTCCCGTACGAAAGACCGTCCACGACACCTTCCTCGCCATGGCCATCGGATCCGGCCTCGACGGCGCGATCTGCGACCCCTACGATCCTCTTCTCCACCAGACCGTGGCGGCGGCAAGCCTTTTCTCCGGCCGAGACCCCGAATGCCGGGTTTTCATGGAAAAGGCCGCCGCCTGGACTCCGCTCGTTCCTTCAGCCGCGGGACCCCAGACCGGATCCCCCGCAGCCGGGTCCACTCCGGACCATCCGCTTTCCACCCCTGAAAAGATCGAAAGGGCGATCATCGAGGGGGAACGCGAGGCGATCGGGCCCCTCGTCAACCAGGCCCTGGCCGAAGGGACACCCCCATTCTCGATTTTCGTCGACCTCATGACGCCGGCCATCAGAAAACTGGGCGACCTCTTCGGCCAGCGACTCAAATTCATCCCCCATCTGATCGCCGGGGCCGATACCATGAAGAAGGGGGTCGAGGTCCTCCAACCCTACATTGAAGCCAAGGGGCCCACCGAGCCTAAGGGAACGATCGTCTTTGCCACCGTCAAGGGAGACATCCACGACATCGGGAAAAATATCTGCATTCTCATGCTGAGAAACTTCGGCTACCGTGTGATCGACCTCGGGCGGAATGTGCCCCTCGAGACGATCCTCGAGGCAGCGGAGAAGGAGAAGGCCCAGATCATTGCCCTCTCCGCCCTGATGACCACGACGATGATCCAGATGAAGATCGCCCTCGACACAGTGCGGGAGCGTAATCTTCCCTTCAGGGTCATGGTGGGAGGAGCCGTGGTGACGCCGAAGTTTGCGACAGAAATAGGTGCGGACGGTTACGGCAAGGATGTGGGCGAGGTTGTGCCTCTCACGGAGCGAATCCTGGCCGAGCTTGAGAAGAAGACCCACCCCTGACGACAGAGGAGTGCAGGAGTCCGCGCGCCCCCTTGCCCTCTCCCTGAAGGACGCCGGGATTCACGCTCACCGTGGCCCCTCTTTCCTCTCTCGCCCCATCAAAGGTCCCTGTGACAGCCTAAAAGCTAGACAACAATCCTGAGCCCGTCGTAGGCAGGACTTATTCCGGGAGGGAGTTCCTTCTCGAGTGTGGCGTGGTCCATGCGGTGGGACAGGTGCGTGATGTAACCCTGACGCGGGCCGACTTCGGTGATCTCGGCCACTGCCTGGGAAAGGCCGAAGTGGGACTCGTGCGGCTCATAGCGGACCGCCCCCACGATCATCGTGGACGCGCCCTTCATCACCCGCTTTCCCTCCGGAGGAACCGCATTGCAGTCGGTCAGATAAACCAGGTCCCCGATCCGGAGGGCGGTGTTCATCACCGGACCATGCTCCACAAGAAAGGGCGTCACGAAAACTCCATGGATTTCCATGGGCCCCGGAAGCTCCCTGGGCACAAGCTTAGGCCGGGTGACCCCCTCCCTGTTCACATCGGAAAAGGCATAGGAAAACATTGTCCGTATCCGCTCAAGGACCCGGGGCGGGGCATAGATGGGAATCTCTTCCTGCATGATGAAATTGAAGGTCCGGAGCTCGTCCAGCCCCAGGACGTGGTCGGCATGGGCATGGGTGTAAATGACGGCATCGATCCGGGAGAGGCCTTCCCGAAGGGCCTGGAAGCGGAGATCGGGGGCGGTGTCGACCAGGATGTTCTTTCCGCCTGACGAGACAAGGATCGACGAGCGGGTTCGCCTGTTCCGGAGATCGGGAGACTGGCAGACAGGGCAGGAACAGCCGATCATGGGAACACCCACTGATGAGCCGGTTCCCATAAAGAGAGCGGTGAGGGCCGGGGAGGAGGGAGCGATCATCCTCCCCTCCGGCAGTTCAGTTTTATCTCCCGAAAGATCTCAAGGAGCAACGCGAAGGATCTTGACATGGAGAACAGTCACAGGATTGACCGGCCGGTCACGGCGATCGGTTGGGACTTCGGAGATCTTGTCGGCGACATCCTGTCCCGCCACGACCTGTCCGAAGACCGAGTAGTTCCCGTCGAGCCAGGTAGCCGGGGCGACGGTGATGAAGAACTGGCTTCCGTTGGTGTCAGGGCCGGCGTTCGCCATGGCCAGGACGCCCTTGTGGTCGAAGTGAAGTGTGGGATCGACCTCGTTCTTGAACTGGTAGCCGGGCCCGCCTGTTCCATTTCCCAGGGGATCGCCGCCCTGGATCATGAAGTTCTTGATCACCCGATGGAAGATGAGTCCGTCAAAGAAGGGGCGTTTCACCTGGGTCCCGGTTCGGGGGTCGATGAAGGGCTTGGTTCCCTCGGCCAGGCCCACGAAATTGGCGACCGTCTCGGGGGCCGAGCTCGGAAAGAGCTGGCAGACAATTGTTCCCATCGAGGTTTCGATTTCGGCATATTCCCCCGGAGGCAGAGGGGCTTTGGTGGCAGATTCGGCGTTTGCTGTCATTGGCAGTCCCTTATCCAAAATGGTGGTTGCAAGTCCCGTGAACAGGACGGCCAGAACCCAGACCGTCATCTTGAAAAAACCGCGCGGTTTCATTTTTTCGAGGCCCTCCTTCGTTCCTGCTCATTGAGGATCCGTTTTCTGATACGGAGGCTCTCGGGGGTGACCTCCATGATCTCGTCGTCCTCCAGGAACTCCAGGGCCTGCTCGAGGCTCAGGATCTTGGGGGGGACGAGGGTGATGGCGTCCTCGGCGGTCGAGGAGCGGATATTGGTGAGATGCTTCTTCTTGCAGGGATTGACGGCAAGGTCGGTCGGGCGTGAGTGGGCACCGATGATCATGCCCTCATAGACCTTGGTCCCCGGCGAGACGAAGAGGGCTCCCCGGTCCTGGACACTTTCGAGGGCATAGGCCACCGTTTCTCCGGTCTCCATGGAGACAAGGGCCCCGTTGATCCTGCCGGGAATGTCTCCCTTGTAGGGTCCGTAGCCGTGGAAGGTGTGGTTCAGAAGGCCTGTCCCCTTGGTATCGGAGAGAAATTCGCTCCGGTACCCCAGGAGTCCCCGGGCCGGAATGAGGTATTCAAGGCGGACATGGCCATCCTTCTGGGGGGCCATGTTGAGCATTTCGCCCTTCCGGGGTCCCAGCTTCTCGATCACCGCACCGACATAATCCTCCTGGACATCGACGACAAGGTACTCGTAGGGCTCCTGGCGATTGGCGCCCTCTCCCTTGTAAAGCACATGAGGACGGGAGACCTGAAACTCAAAGCCCTCCCGCCGCATCGTCTCGATCAGGATTCCGATGTGGAGTTCGCCCCTCCCCGAGACCTTGAAGGCGTCGGGACTGTCCGTCTCCTCCACGCGAAGGGCGACGTTCGTCCGGATTTCCTTCATGAGACGATCCCGGAGGTTTCGGCTGGTGACGAACTTGCCCTCCTGGCCGCAGAAGGGGGAGTTGTTCACGATGAATTCGAGCGAGATGGTCGGCTCGCCGATTTCGATAGGCGGCAGGGATCCAAGCTCAGTCACGTCAGAGAGAATGTCCCCGATCCGGAGATCCTCGAAGACGGCGATCAGGATGATGTCCCCCGCCTTGGCGGAAGGAACTTCGACCCGCTTGAGTCCTTCGAAGGAAAGGATCTTCTTGACCTTGTTCTTCTCCACAAGGGCCCCGTCGACGACACGGGCGATTATCTCCCCGGAGGAGACGTTGCCGCGGACGATCTTGCCCAGGGCGATCTGTCCCAGATAGGAGTCATACTCGAAGCTGGTCACCTGCATGAGGAAGGGACCGTTCTCGTCCACGTCCGGAGGGGGCACATGGTTGATGATGGTGTCGAAGAGCGGAATCAGGTCGGTGCCCTCCTTCAGCGGATCGAGGGAGGCGATCCCCTTCTTCGCCGAGGCGAAGACGACAGGGTAGTCCATCTGGGCATCAGTGGCTCCAAGTTCGATGAAGAGACTGAAGACCTCGTTCTGGACATCGATGGGCCGGGCGCCGGGCCGGTCGATCTTGTTGATCACGACGACGGGGCGAAGGCCCATGCGGAGAGCCTTGTTCAGGACGAACCGGGTCTGGGGCATGGGCCCGTCGAAGGCATCGACCACCAGAAGCACTCCGTCCACAAGGGTGAGGGTCCGTTCCACCTCTCCCGAGAAGTCGGCATGTCCCGGAGTATCCACGATATTGATCCGGTAGTCCTGGTAGAAAATGCAGGTGTTTTTGGCCAGGATGGTGATTCCCCGCTCCTTTTCCAGGGCATTGGAATCCATGACCCGCTCCTCGACCACCTCGTTCTCCCGGAAGACATGGCCCTGCTGGAGCATCTTGTCAACGAGCGTTGTCTTCCCGTGGTCGACGTGGGCAATGATCGCTATGTTCCTGGTGTGCAAAAGTGACGCCGTCATTCGTTTATCCGCCTTGTGTTGAACTTGAACCCTGGATGCCCGGACCGGTTCAGAAAATGCATGAACAAATCTGGCAAGAAAAATAGCAGAACCACTATGATAGGCGATCCTCCCCAGAAAGGTCAATTCTGGCCACTCGCCCGCACCAGCCCTTGCTCCAGAGATTTGTCCCCTGCTTGCCGAACCAGGGACCACATCAGGATTTCTCTATCCGCGACACCGGGAGAAGGTGCGGGCAGGAGATGGACTTCGCTGGGAATATGGGGATTCGGAAAAATCCAGCTCCCATGGCCCGGGATCGCACAAGATGAAGGTGGCCGGGGCCCAGTCAGCCACGCCTTTTTCTGAGACATTGAAAATTGGTTTCGATTCAGGCTCTGAAATTTTT
>JAJZGM010000102.1 GCA_021828525.1 Nitrospirota bacterium
GATTCGGAAGTGGGGAGGAGGCTCCTGAGGAGAATCCGGACCTTCCGGACGTTTATTTCCCGGAGCTGTGATTTTTAACCACCTGGATGAACCGGTTGGTCATGTCGAGGCCATCCATCGTGGCTCCGGAATCACGGAACCGGCAAAGAGTGTCGATGACGGGCGCTGTGATCTCCTCACCCGGGATGAGCAGCGGAACGCCGGGGGGATAGACTGTCACGATGTCCGAGGCGATGAGGCCGGTTGAATCTTCGAGAGGGACGGTTTCGTGGTGGGCAAAAAAGGCTTCTCGGGGCGTCATCCGGAGAAGATTGTCGAAAAAAACCATGGAAGGGACAGGGGATCGGCTCGCCTGTCGGTGGTTTTCCCGGGAGAGGGCAACCAGGGCGTTGACGAGCCGTTCCAGGTCGCCACGGTGATCCCCGATGCTGACGATGACGAGGACGTGGTCGATATCGGCCATCTCCACCTGGATGCCAAATTCCAGGTTCAGGCGCTGGGAGACCTGGTATCCCGAGACTCCCCATCCTCGCACATCGATCGTGAGCTTTGTCTCGTCGAGGTCGTTTTCCCCCCCGGACATGGCCTGAATCTCGGTCCGGTTGGCGCACCTTAGCCCCGGAATCTCCCTTATTTTTATCCTGGCCCACCGCGCAAGCTCCAGGGCGCGCCCCAGGAGCTTCACCCCTTCCGTGGCCATCTGCATCCGGGCGAGGTCGAGGGAGGCCATCAGGATGTAGGACGGGCTTGTTGTCTGGAGATAGCGCAGGACAGTGGAGAGACGATCGAGGTCGATGCGCTCTTTGCGAGCGTGAAGCATGGAGGCCTGTGTCATTCCTCCGATAATCTTGTGCGTGGACTGGACGGCCAAGTCGATGCCTGCGGCCATTCCGGAGGAGGGAAGCTCGGGATGGAAATGGAGGTGGGGCCCATGGGCCTCGTCGAGAAGGACGCGCATTCCCTTGGCGTGGGCAGCGTCCGCCACCCGGGCCAGATCAATGGTGACCCCGTAGTAGTTGGGGGAGGTCAGGTAGAGTGTCCGTATGTCCGAGTGACGGTCGATGCTGTCGAGGATGTCCCGGGTCCCGTAATTGAGGGGAAAGGAGGCGCCGTGCTCCGTTCTAAAGGGGATGAAGACCGGCTGGCATCCGGTCATGATCATCCCGGAAATCACCGACTTGTGGACATTTCGGGTGACCAGGACCGGTTCCCCCGGATTGAGGGAGGCTACGACCATGGCCTGGTTCCCACCCGAGGTCCCGTTGACGAGAAAGTAGGAGCGGTCAGCCCCATAGATCTCTGCCGCCAGCTCCTGGGACTCCTTGATGACGCCCCGGGGTTTCTGAAGAGAGTCCACTTCGTCGAGGCAGGTCAGGTCGATCGAAAAGACCCGGGGTCCCACAAACTTGCGAAAACGCGTCGAGATCCCTTTTCCGCTTTTGTGGCCTGGGGTGTGAAAGGAGACTTTCCGGCTTTCGGCAAGGGAGACCATCGCGTCGAAAAGAGGCGTTTTGCTCTGGTCCATCGGGAGGTCGGTTCCGTCTAGTGGTAGGTGAAGATGGGGTGGTTGTCCTCGATGATGAGCGTCGATTTGTCGAGCTCCATCCTGAGATGGCGAGGGAGACCAAAAAGCCCCTGGTGGGCGAGACCGTCATAAAAGCGGAGGTTCGTCAGCCCCCTTTCGGCCAGGATCCTGTCCACGACCTCGCGGGTCATGGCGAGGGGATCGACCCCTTTAGAAGCCAGGGTGAATCCCCAGGGGAGTCCGAAGGAGGGAATGTTTGTCGAAAAACCCCGGACGGTAGGGAAGGCCGTTTTCATGGTCTGGTAAACAGCGGAAAAGGCCAGGATGAAAGGCAGCGCCGCCGCGCCTGCCTGGACCGAAATCGTCCCGCCGGGCGAGAGGTGTTCGCTTGCGATCTTGTAAAACTCCCGAGTGTAGAGGAGGTAGGCGGGTCCTTCCTCCACCGGTTCGGAAAGATCCGTGATGATGACGTCGAAAATGTCCTGGGAATCTTCCAGATACTTCCGGGCGTCGGTTGCCAGGACAGTCGAGCGCGGATCGTCGAAGGCGCCCTGGTGCCACTCCGGAAGATGTTCCTTCGAAAGGGAGATGACCTGGTCATCGATGTCGACCATCACGGCCCGTTCGACGGTTGGATGGCGTAGGGCTTCCCGCAGGGTGGCCCCTTCTCCGCCCCCTACGATCAGAACGGACCGGGGTGCAGGATGGGCGATCATGGCCGGGTGGACAAGAGCCTCGTGATAGATGAATTCATCGACCTGGGTCGACTGCATCTTCTCGTCAAGCGCCAGAGCCTTTCCATACACGTTGGTCCGGAGAATGTCGACCTTCTGGAAGTTGGTCTGGCGCGAAACGATAATCCCGTCAATGCCATGCATGTGGCCGAGCGAGGGAGCCGCGTATTCAATATACCACTTGGAGGTTCTCGCTCCGTTCATTGGATTCGATTCCTTTCCCCTGCGTGTCGTCGGTTTCGGGGAGACGGGCGTCCCCCTCGATCTTGTGGGCGATCTTTTCGTTCGATATTCCGATGATGCCCCTCTTTATCTCGTGAATACTGGGGTTCTGGGACTGGAAGACCTGGGCGAGATGGATGGCGGCAACCTCCGGCTTGAGCGTCTCTCCGCAGGTGAACACATCGACGGCCGCATACCGGTATTCGGGCCAGGTATGGATGGCCAGATGGGATTCGGCGATCACCACGACACCGCTTACGCCGAAGGGGCTGAAATGGTGGAATTTGTCATCAACAATGGTGGCATTCGCTTTTTTTGCGGCATCAATCATGGAAGCCCGGACGAAATCAGGATCAGAAAGGGAGTCGGACTGGCAATCTTTCAGTTCGACAAGAAGATGTGTTCCCAATGCGTGCACTCGTAACCCCCTGGTTGGGTCGTTAGGTCAATCCGAAGCCTTTTGGCCAGACCTGCCAAAGACTCGATTCCGACAATGCCTTGAAAACAGGATCCTGATGCTCCGGACGGCGCGTCGGGAACACAGGAACCGGACGATCGATGAGGCTGTTCACGGTGCGGCTCCTTTGATTCAGGGACGGCCTGTCGATGGCCCGGGGAAACACGGTCTCCTCCGGGGAGGGATCGACGGGCGAATGCGGGACGATTCCGCCCCTTTGAAACATTGTCTGGGCAAAATGGCGTCCGGTCAACAATCGGTCAGAATATACACGGTTTTTTTGGGATTGCAAGAAATTTTTTTTGTCTTATTTGGAAGGGAGTTGGGTGGCACGGGAGGGGCCGGACGGGCCGGAGATTCCCGGGAAACTCCGGCCCATGTCGGACAGGGTGGGAAGTCAGGGGCGCTTCACGGCCCAGGAAACCACAGGCTGTGTGTTGATCTGCCGGGTAAAATCGTTGATGAAGTCGGCAAAGGGAATGATCGCCACCTGCCGGGTCTTGCGGACGAGAACCTTCACATAAAGGGATTTGTCATCCCGGAGGTAGTGGCCGATGCCGTCGAAGCGGACATAGTTCCCCTTGAACAGGCTGTTCGAAAGCAGGAGCACGAAGACACCCCGGTCGAAGGCTCCATGCTTCACCAGACGGCCCTGGCTGTCGTAGGCCTTGACGACAATGGCGTCGAGGAGGTTGGGTTCACCCCGTGGGTGCCAGAAGCGGACGGTGATCTCCTGGATCCCCCGGAAGGTCGGGGTGTCAGGGACAACCACCTTCCGTCCCTTGGAATCCACAAAGGGCTTGGTCCGGGTGACGTCCATCCAGAAATGGTTGTAGTGAAGCCGTGAGGATTGCCCAAGCTCGAGGTCCAGGGTTTTCTCCCGGGACCCGTTCTGGGTCACAAAAAGGACCTTTGTCCTGGTTGTTTTGGCCCAGGCCCCGCCGACTGTCGTTGGGGTCATGACAGCGGCCGCCACCAGAAGGCTGCTGGCCGCCATTCCCGGTACAAGGATGCTCCGGGTGATCATGGACAAGGTGCGAAGGGGGTTTTTCATGCTGTGGCGCTCCTTATTCATTCGGGCCCGGCAGGTCCGTTCCCGGTCGCTCCCGGGGAGGGGAAGAGGGACCGACCTTCCGGCTTTACGGATTCTGTCGAAGGAATTATACTGAAAGACGGGATTTTTTCAAGAAAAGGAGAGAAAGGTCCGGATCTGCCGTCAGGGCTTCCCCGATGCGGAGATGGACAATCTGGAAGGAACTCCGGAAAAACTAATGATCTTACGCTAGGACCCAAAAGCCGATGTCTGTGACCCAGTTTGTTCCATTTCCGGGAATCCGTCCCGATCTTGTCGAGATTTCCGGTGTGTGGGTCGACCCGAAGTTCTGGACGACCACCTACACCTGTGATGTCGTGCTCCAGAAGTGTCACTCGACCTGCTGTTACCGCTCGAATATCCTGGCTCCCGGCGAACGGAGCCGTATCGAGAGCCACATGGAGGGCATCCTTCCCTATATGGATCCCGCCCGGAGGGATCTCTTCCGGTCACGGGGGACCTTTGAGGCCGATTGCACCGAACAGTGTCCCGGCGGCTGCGAGCTCGATGTGGACGAAGTGAACGCCATGGCCCGCATGTTTTCCCTGGAGGACGATTACCGTTGCAACCTCATCGTCCGGGGCGAGGACCACGATTCCTGCATCTTCCTGGCTCACGGCCCGGACGGGGAGGAACGATGCTCCATTCACGCCTACGCCCTGGACGAAGGACTTTCCTGGATGGCGCTCAAGCCTGCGGACTGCGTCCAATATCCCCTGGCCATCTATCAGGAGGGGGGCCGGACGATCCTGGGAGTCCAGACAACCCCTTTCCTTTCGCATCTGCCCTGTCATGAAAGCAATCTTGGTCCGCTCATGTATGAGTCGATGGCGGGAACGATCCGCTTCTTTCTGGGGGATGCCTTTTACGAAGACCTAGACCGTCATGTCCGGTCACTGGGATCTTCAGCCCGGGCATGAGGCCCATTGGGTAACGCTCCCTCGCTCTGGAAATGGATCTATACGACCGGGGGCTTGGGACTGATCCCCGGGGCTCCCGGTACCTACGCGAGCCTGGGGTGCGCTGTCCTCTGGTTTGCCTTGCCCCCCGTCTCCCCGTGGGGGCTTTTGACCTTTCTCCTCCCCCTCGGGATTCTGGGAACTGTGGCTGCCGGGGTGGCCATCCGGGAGACCGGTCTATCCGACCCGTCCTGCGTGGTGATCGACGAATGGCTCGGGCAGGGAATAGCGCTTTTGGCAGCTCCCCACACACTTGTGGGATGCGGTTTGGCTTTTGTCTTATTTCGGGTCTTTGATATT
>JAJZGM010000103.1 GCA_021828525.1 Nitrospirota bacterium
ATTTCCCGGTCCGGCAGTTCCGGTTCCGGGACCGAAGGAGCCAGCCCTTCCAGAATATGCCGGAATCCTTGCCATCGGCGAAGCCTGGACCTGCGGGCCCGGGAAAGGGATGACATTCCGGTCAGGCTCTCCATGATCCGGGAGGAAAACAAACGCTCCGTCACTCCGAAAGGGTCAGGTTCCCGCATCAGGCGTTCGAGTTCACGGTAGACCCGGGCACCTCCGACGGGATCCCAAAGGCCCTTCGTCCCGAGGGATTTTTTGAGGGCTGGCGCCAAGGAGGCGTCATCGGAAAGACCCAGACGAACGGACAGGCGGGCCCATCGGAAGAGCCGGGTCGGATCTTCCAGGAAGATCTCCTCCCGGAGAGGGCGAATCCGTCCCTGCCGGATGTCCTCCCGTCCTCCGTAGAGATCGATGATCCGAACAAAGGCCTTCTTGTCCGATGACCATTCAAGGAAGACCGCATTCATTGAAAAGTCCCGCCGACCGGCATCGTCTTCGATCGATCCGGGAAAAACCCGGGGAAGCACTCCCGGAATTTCGTACTCTTCGCGGCGGAAGCGGGCAAGGTCGATCCGGATTGTTTTTCCGCCTTCTCCCGCCACCACCGTCCGCGCCGTCAGAAATTCCGTCTCGAGGTGCACCTCGGAGCCGAAGGCTTCTCCCACAGCACGGGACCAGGACGCAAGATCCCCTTCGGTCACAAGATCGATATCGGCCCCGAGGGAAAAGGGCCCCAGGAGAAGAAGATCCCGGACCCATCCTCCCACCACATAAAATCGGCCCCCGCAAGGAGCAGGGATACGTTCGAGAATTTTTCTCCACTGAGGGCCGGGATCGGGAAGAAGGACCACACACCACTCCTTCGGTTGGGCAGATCGAGGGTCATTGAGGCCTCAGAAATAAAGACAGAGGGGCCAACCGGACCCATCTGTGATACCATCTTACCAAAAAAGAGACAATCGTCCTCCCGACACCTGGCCCGGCGAGGGCCCTAAAAGGAGATCCGGACTCGATGACAGCCCCTTCCCCCGTTTCCCTCGAGGATGTCCGAAAGAAGCTTCAGGCAGGACTCTATCAGGAGGGTCTTGAAATCCTATCAAGAATCCCGACCAAAGGCGGCGTCGACTGTGCCCTCGAATCCCTGAGGGGACAGGCGCTCGAAGGGATGGGGCACCTGTCCCAGGCGGAAGAGGCCTACTGGAAAGCCCTCTCGGCAGAAGAGGAGCGTTCCCCTCTCCCCTTTCTGTCCCTTGGTCTTCTCAAGGACCGAATGGGTGATCGTGACAGGGGGCTCTGGGTTCTCGAGGAGGGCCTGCGCCACTTTCCCGACAACATCGATCTTCTGCGGGAGGCGGGAATCCTCTACGGGCTGACCGGCCAATGGCACCGGGCCCTTCCCTATATTCTCGGAGCCTACAGACGGGCCCCTGACCGTCCGGAAAACATCATGGCCTTTGGACCGATCGTCGACCGTCTGGAGCTTGTGGAACTCTATGGGGAGATGCACCGGGCCTTTTCCCGGCTCATTGAACGAAATCCGGGCAACCCCGATATCCAGGACTGGTATGGGCGATCGCTGGAAAGGATTGAAAAATCCGGCCAGGCGCTCAAGTTTTTTCGCGGTCTTCTCCGAAAAGCTCCCCGCGATCCTCGTCTTCTCGGCCATGTGGCAAGGATCGCAAGAAACATCAACGAAACAGGACGCGCCATCGATACCTACCGGCTTCTCACGGAAGAGACGGGAGAAACCGCCGACCTTCTCCTGGCCATGGCCGAAACCCACAAGATGGCCGGGAAACCCCTGGCCGCCCTTCCCCTCATTCGCCATGCCCTGGCAATCGACCCGGACAATGCGGAGGCCCGACTTCTTCTTGGACTGGTAACCGTGGACCAGGGAGATGCAGAAAAAGCCCAGATGCTGCTTGAAGAGATTGATCAGGCGGTCGCCCAATACCAGCTGGGCGAGCTGTTCCTCCGAAAGAAAGATTCCAGGCGGGCGGCCGGGGCGCTTTCGCGGGGATTTGCCCTTCGCCCGGATCCCCACTATGCTCAGGAACTCCTGTCTCTGCTTCTTTCCGAAGGGGAAGACCTGCTGTTTCTGGAAACACTGGCCTTTCTCCGGATCCTCTATCCCAAGGCAAAGGTCTCCCAATCCCTTCTCCGGAGGGCAGGCGACCACTTCCCCCCGCTCCCTTCCCGGGGCCAGGCCGACAATCCCGAGACACTCGCGATTTCCGGACTTGCCGAGGCCTTCCTCCCTGGCCGTGACAGGAACCTGGCCATTCGAATTCTGGAACAGGCCGTGACCGTCGACCCCCTGAGCGAGGTCCTCTTCTGGACCCTGGCCATGTTCGACGAAGATGCCGGACGCTGGCTTTCCGCGGTCAACTGGTACGAAAAGGTGAAGAAAAATTCACGGGAGCCGGTCACATTGCTCCACAGAATCGCCGAAAACCTCCACAATGACAACCCCGGGATGGACCCGTGGCCCCTCCTGAAGGAATTTGTCGGATTTTACGGGCCGATGGCGGGATTCTACCGGGTCCTGGCCTCGATCGTTTCCAGGTCGGACAAGGGCCTTTCCCTGGAGATTCTTGAACGGGGAATGCAGACCTTTCCGGAGGATCCGTCCCTCTTTTCGCAATACCGGGCCCTTGAGCCGGACAGATGGAATCGTCTCCTTGCGCTATAGGAGAGTGTCGCTCCCCGCCTCCGACAGATCCAGGACGATTCCCTCCCGAAGGCCATAGGCCGACACAACCAGACCAGCCTGGTTGACAAACTCGAGGAGGGACAGAAGGATCAGGGCTCCCGACAGGATAATGTCCTCCCTGCCCCGCTCGACTCCGGGCAGAAGAAGCCTGTCCCGGGCCTTCATCGGACGGATTTCGTTGAAAAGACGCTCCACCTCCTGGCGCGCCAGCCCCTGGCCATGCACCACCGCCGGATCGTAGCGAACCATCTTTCGGACCATGGCCAGAATGGTCGTCACAGACCCGGCCGTTCCGACGGGAGTCACCCCGGCCGTAAGATAGGGAGACAGGACGGTCACCACCTCCCTGAACCGCTCCTCCAGATAGCGACGGACCTGCTGGATTTCCTTATCGGAAGGCGGATCGCTCCGGAACCATCCTTCCGTCAGGGTCACGACACCCACTTCAATGGAAAAGGCCTTCCAGAACTTCCGGGTCGTTTCGCCGACGATCAGTTCGCTCGATCCTCCCCCGATATCGATCACGAGAAAGGGGCCACGGGTTTCGTCAAGGTCAAGGAGGGCTCCCCGGTATGTGAGGGCCGCCTCCTCCTCTCCGGAAATGATCCGGACCTGGACCCCGGCCTCCCGTTCGAACCGAGCGAGAACCTCCTCACGGTTTGCCGCCTGCCGCAAGGCCGAGGTCCCGACATAGAGGAGCCGGTCGGGGGCATAGGAACGGATATGTCCGGCATACTCAGAAAGGACCGAGACCGTCCGGTCCACCGCCCCCCGGGAAATCTGCCCGTTTTCAGCGAGACCCTCGCCCAGCCTGGTAATCCGGCCATCCTGGAAGAGAATGCTTTCAATCCTTCGTCCATTGGCCAGCCCAACCAGAAGGCGGACGGAATTTGTCCCGATATCCACGACAGCGATCCTCTTCAGAAGGCTCATTCGCCAAGGCCTCGCTTTCCCGCGGACATTCCCGACCGCACAGGAAAGGTCCCGAGTGCCATTCTTTCCTCTTCCAGACGGGCAATCTCGGTGCGCATGAGATCCACCAGGGTGAGGTCTCCCTCTGCAAAAGGTTCTTCCTGGAGATGGGAGTAGAGGAACTCACCCAGATCGCGATATCCCTCCTCAAGATTCCGGTCGAGCAGCCTCCGGCGGATTCCCTTCCGGAGCATCTCATCGAGATGAAAGAATTGGACGGCGCTCTTTCCGAATGAGCGGCCCGCGCGCCGGAGTCCTCGGGAGACTCCACGGGCATAGTTTCTCTTCATGAGATCCCCCTCTTCATCTGGTCGACAGCCATTGATCCACGCTCTTGTACCGGAGCCTTATGAACTCTTCGAGCCGTGACATCTCCCATGCCGACTCCCTTCTTCCCTCTCCCGATCCGACAAAGCCTGCCGCCATCTCCCTGGCCCTGACAAGAATCCCGGTGTCTCTGACGAGATCGGCCAGTGTGAACATCGGCAATCCCGATTGTCGGACCCCCATGAACTCGCCGGGCCCCCTCATCCGGAGATCCTCCTCGGCCACCCGGAATCCGTCCGAATAGACTTCGAGAATCTCAAGCCGCCGACGCCCCTCCTCTCCCGTGGAAGCCCCCGGAACAAGGTAAAAAGTGCCGGGAAGGCCTCCGCGGCCGATCCTTCCCCGAAGCTGATGCAACTGGGCCAGGCCAAAGCGTTCGGCATTTTCCACGATCATGATCGTGGCATTGGGGATATCGACCCCGACCTCGATGACGGTGGTCGCCACGAGGATCGAAAAATCCCCCCTCCGGAAGGATTCCATGGTGGCGTCCTTTTCCGCTCCGTCCATCCGTCCCGTCAGAAGACCAACCCGGTATTCCGGGAAGAGGGAGGAGAGGGAGGCATGGGCTTCCATGGCATTTTTTGCCTCCACCGATTCCGATTCCTCGATCAGGGGAAGGACAACAAAGACCTGCTCCCTCCTCTTAAGTGCCGGAAGGATCTTCTCTCTCCAGAAGGCGTCTCCGGATTCCGTGACCAGATGGGTTGTCACGGGCTCTCGGCCGGGAGGAAGCTCGTCGAGAAGAGAGATCTCAAGGTCCCCATAATAGGAGAGGGCCAGCGACCGGGGAATGGGGGTTGCCGTCATGACAAGAATATCGGGATTTTGTCCCTTCGTCGCCAGGGCCTGCCGCTGGGCCACCCCGAATTTGTGCTGCTCGTCGATGACGACCATCCCCAGGGAGTGGAAGGGAACCCCCTCCTCGAGGAGGGCGTGCGTTCCCACAACCAGCTTCTGCTCCCCGGAGGCGAGGGAAGACAGGAGACGCCGCCGTTCCGCCCCTCGGACAGACTGGGAGAGGAGCAGCGGCAGGAGAGGTTCATTGTCTGCCCCTCTTGTCGTTTCGAACACCTTCAACAGGGTCCGGGCATGCTGATGGGCCAGGATCTCCGTCGGAGCCAGGAAGGCCGCCTGCCGGCCTGTCCGCAGGGCCTGGAGAATGGCAAAGGCAGC
>JAJZGM010000104.1 GCA_021828525.1 Nitrospirota bacterium
GATCCCGTCCGGCCAGTACCAGAACCTGAACCCCCAGGACTACGGGACCGACCAGCTCGGAAACGGCACCTACAACGAAGGGGTCATGTTCCTTCTCCGAAAACATGTCAAGCCCTTCATGATCTACCTCCAGGTCGGGGACATCATTGAAAACCCCTCCACAGTCGGGGCCGGCTATACCTTCAACAACGGCATCACCCAGGTCCCCTTCGGGGCGACCACAAGCCTTCACATGGTGGACGGCAATCTCACCTACTATGCCGGAGCCCTCGAGGACGTCATCAATACCGAATGGGGGGCCGGCTGGCTTCTCGAGTTCTACGGCGAAACCCAGAGCGGAACCAGCCTTTTCTTTGGGGCCGCCAATGCCCCGGCCTGGTCCTTCTTCTGGCTCGCCCCCGAGCTTGAGGTCACCTGGCCCCACACCCAGAAGTTTTCCGCCACCTGGGGGGCAGGGGTGGCACTTCCGGTCTACCAGTCGGACTACCCCCGCACCTATACCCCCATGGGAACCGTCACCTTCTATTTCAACGGCCCCTTCGGTTACCGGGGCATGTAGAAAAAGATGCGCGTACAATAAAAACCGGAGATCGCCTTTCCTTTCCCCTCTTGTACGAATACGAGAACAGGAAGCCAGGCCTATCCTTAACAGGAGGAACCGAACCCGATGCTGCGAAAATTCATCGACAAATATCCGATCCTGGCAGGGTCCGTCATTCTCGTTACCATTGTCCTGACGATCTTCGCGGTGACCGCCGGCTTGGTCGTTGTCGCCAATCTCTTTCTCGTCAAGAACTGACTCCTGCCCGAAATCTGCGTAAAAGGCAGGACCATTCCCTCCTCAACCTTGAACCTGTACCTGGCCTTTTTCCAAAGATCAGAACGGGTGAGACTTCTTTGAAAAATCCCTTTATCATAGGGAAGGTTTTCGGAGGACTCTCCCGGACACCCCGCTCCTCCCCGCATTTTCCACCTTCATGACAGGAGATCCATGGCACAGTACGTCTTCACGATGAATCGCGTGGGTAAGATCGTCCCTCCCAAACGCCAGATTTTGAAAGATATCTCCCTGAGCTTTCTTCCGGGGGCCAAAATTGGCGTTCTGGGCCTCAACGGGTCGGGTAAATCCACCCTTCTGCGCATCATGGCGGAAGTGGACACGGACATTATCGGGGAGGCGATCCCGATGCCGGGAATCCGGACCGGCTATCTTCCCCAGGAACCCGAACTCGATCCGAAGAAGACGGTTCGCAACGCCGTCGAAGAAGGACTGGGAGAGCTGTTCGACGCCCACCGAAAGCTTGAAGAGATCTATGCGGCCTATGCCGAACCCGAGGCCGACTTCGACCTTTTGGCCAAGGAACAGGCCCGGCTCGAGGCGATCATCGCCACAGGAGACGGCCACAACATGGAGCAGAAGATGGAGGTGGCGGCTGATGCACTTCGCCTCCCGCCCTGGGATGGCAGGATCGAAACCCTTTCGGGCGGAGAAAAGCGCCGCGTGGCTCTGTGCCGCCTTCTTCTCTCAAATCCCGACATGCTTCTTCTCGATGAGCCGACGAACCATCTCGATGCCGAATCGGTGGAGTGGCTCGAACAGTTTCTCCAGAAATTTCCCGGAACGGTGGTCGCCGTCACCCATGACCGATACTTTCTGGACAATGCGGCAGAATGGATCCTGGAGCTTGACCGGGGATCGGGGATCCCCTGGAAAGGCAATTACAGTTCCTGGCTCGAACAGAAGGAGGCCCGGCTCGAAACCGAAGCCCGGCAGGAGTCGGCCCGAATCAAGGCCATGAAGCAGGAACTCGAATGGGTTCGTCAGAATCCGAAGGGACGCCAGGCGAAATCCAAGGCACGCATGTCCCGCTTCGATGAGCTTTCCTCCCAGGAATACCAGAAAAGGAACGAAACCCAGGAGATCTTCATTCCGGTGGCCGAGCGTCTCGGGGATCAGGTGATCGAGTTCAAGGAGGTGTCGAAGGGCTACGGGGACCGTCTCCTGATCGACCGACTGACCTTCACCGTCCCCCCCGGGGCCATTGTCGGGATCATCGGCCCCAACGGGGCCGGCAAGTCGACCCTTTTCCGGATGATCACAGGGAAGGAATCCCCCGATTCGGGAGAAATCCGCATCGGACAGTCCGTGCGCCTCTCCTACGTCGACCAGTCCCGGGACAGCCTCTCAAAGGACAAGACGGTCTTTGACGAGATCTCGGGCGGATCCGACGTCCTCACGGTCGGGCGCTACGAAACTCCCTCCCGGGCCTATATCGGCCGGTTCAATTTCAAGGGGCCGGACCAGCAGAAGATCGTGGGGACACTTTCCGGAGGGGAACGGGGACGGCTTCATCTGGCCAAAACCCTCATTTCGGGAGGAAACGTCCTCCTCCTGGACGAACCCTCCAACGATCTCGACGTCGAAACATTAAGGGCCCTCGAGGATGCCCTGCTCGAATTCGCCGGATGCGTTCTGGTCATCTCCCATGACCGCTGGTTCCTCGACCGCATCGCCACCCATATCCTGGCCTTCGAGGGTGACTCCGCCGTCACATTTTTCGCCGGGAACTACCAGGAGTATGAAGCCGACAAACGCCGGAGGCTTGGGACCGAGGGGGCCAGGCCCCACAGGCTCCGGTTCAAGCCGATCCACCGGTGAGGGACCCGGCCGTGGCAAGAACGGCCCTTGTCCTCTCCCATCTCGCATTCGAGGATGCCGGGACCCTGGGGAAAATCCTTGAAAAAAAGGGATTCCGCCTTCAGGTGGCCGAACCGGCACTTCCGGCCACTCTCCTGCCCGACCCCGCCCAACCCGATCTCGTGGTGGTCCTTGGCGGCCCCTTCGGAGTCTATGAAGAGGAGTCCTACCCCCATATTTCCGGAGAGATCGCCTATATCAGGGAACGCCTCGATCTCGAAAAACCCATCATCGGGATTTGCCTGGGAGCGCAATTGATGGCCCGGGCCCTGGGGGCCCGGGTCTTCCCCTCGGGAACCCACGAGATCGGATGGCGTCCCCTCTTCCTGACCGAGGAGGCCCGGTCGACTCCCTTTGCCCTCCTGGGAGACGGGAAACCCATGCTGCACTGGCACGGAGACACCTTCGACCTCCCCCCGGGAATCCCGAACCTGGCCCGGACGGAGAGCGTTCCCCACCAGGCTTTCATGGTCGGACACTATGGCCTGGCCCTTCAGTTTCACCCGGAAATACGGTCAGGGGACTTCGAGCGCTGGCTTCTGGGGCACGCCTATGAGCTCTCTGTCCGAAAAATCGACATTCCCGGACTCAGGTCCCAAACAAAGGCTCTCGGAGGCGACCTTGAAGCCCGGGCGGAAGCCTTCTTTTCCCGCTGGCTCTCCGGAGCGGGTCTTCCCTGAGGGCCTCCCCCATGCTCCCTCCCCCGTTAAAACCCTCCGGCAAGCCATGGATCCCTGACCCCGGCGCACTCTCTTCCCTTCTCGCTCACCCTGAGATTTCCTCCGTCATCCTCTCCGGACCGGCCGGTTCTGGAAAGACAACGCTGACCGCAGCCTTTCTCCGGGAAGCGGTCAGCCGGGGCCTTGCACTTGCCATTGCCGCCCCCACCCACAAAGCCCTTCGTGTCCTCAGGGAGACCTTGGCCCAAGGGGGATTTTCCTCCCCCCATCTTCTCTTCACCACCCTCCATGCCCTGCTGGGGCTCCGGCTTTCCGAAAACGAAGATGGATCCTTCTCGATAAAGCCAGGGCCCGCCCCGGAGCTCTCCCTCTTCGACTGGATCATCGTGGATGAATGCTCTTTGGTCGGAGAGGACCTCCTCGACTCCCTCGAAAGAGCAAGGGGGAGCGCCCGGATCCTCTTCGTCGGAGATCCCTACCAGCTCCCGCCGGTGGACGCCATTCATCTCGAGACCCCACCGGTCTTTTCGAGACCCTACCCGGTCATCTCTCTTGATCAGGTCCATCGGCAGACCGGAGACCATCCGGTCCACCGTCTGACCCGGATCCTCCTGTCCTGGAACCCGGAAGAGGGCCGGCCGACTCCGGAATCCCTCTTCGATGACTTCGAGGAGTTGGTTCCCCGGGACCTGTCCCACCCGGGACAGCTTCTCTGGCTCCCCGGCGGGAGCCGTGAGGCTGTCCGATGGGCCGGCGCCCTCGCTGAACAGGGAGAAAACCTTCGGATCCTGGCCTATACCAACCGAAGGGTAGAGCTTTACAACAGGCTTCTCTACCAGAGGGAATACGGGAATGTCTCAGGACCCTTTGCCCGCCACGAAAGGGTCCTTCTTCACGAAACGACGGGGGTCAAGACCGGGGAGGGGGAGCTCAAGATTTTTCCGGCAGGAGAGGAGCTGACAGTTCTCGAGATTTTCCCCGAACGCCATCCGGACTACCCGGAAATTCCCGCCCACAGGGTCTATCTCGAGGATGAAACGAAAGGAGACTTTTCCCTCCTGGTCCCCGATGATGCCGTCGCCCATCAGAAGACGATCGACAGTCATTTCAGGGAGATACGAAAACTCAAGGAAAGCGGCGGATCGGCACGAAAGGAAATTGCGGCTCTCTCCAAAAAGGCATGGGGCCTCAAACGCGCTTTCGCTCCTTTGAGACATGGCTATGCCACAACCATTTTCAAGGCCCAGGGGAGTACATTCGATTCGGTCATTGTCGACTGGACGGATCTCTGTCTTTTCCGTGAGGACAGGGCCTTTGTCCGGGCCCTCTATGTCGCCGCGACCCGACCCCGGTTCCGCCTTCTGTTTTCAGCCTCTTCACTCTCCTGACCGACCCTTCCGGATCTCTTGGGACCTGTGGCCTCACGCACTTTTTTCAATCCACGGAAGATCCCGGTGCCGAGGAAGGACGAAACTCAGGCAGACCGGCGAAAGGCTAAAGGGCTGAAAGACCTCCCCGGTTCCCTCCGCACCGGAGGACGGCAATCCTGAAACCCGACAGACGAGAGGGCAACTGGGACAGGAAGGCCCTGTGCCTTGAATCAAGGGAAAAAGGAGGAAGGATTCCCAGCGGGATAGGGCCGGGAAGCTGGGGGATACCGGGGGAAGCTCTCCAGGTAGGAACGGGGGATGCGAACACCCCCCGTCGAAATTCTCCTCAGACGACTCGCAACGCGACTCTCCGAAGGGTCCGTTTCCTGAATTTTCTTATTTGGCGGCTCCCTCTGCGGAGACCGGAACC
>JAJZGM010000105.1 GCA_021828525.1 Nitrospirota bacterium
CAGTGACTACGAGATTCCCTGGATGAAGTTCCCCTACATCTCGATCTATACGGGACGGGGATGCGGAAGCAAATGTACCTTCTGCCTCTGGCCACAGACCTTCTCCGGAAATGTCTACCGGGTGCGATCAGTCGAGAATGTCCTCGAAGAGGTCGCCTATATCAAGAAAACATTCCCGGGCATCAAGGAACTCTTTTTTGACGATGACACTTTGACAGAGTATCGGGACCGGACACGGGAGCTGGCCCGGGGACTCAAGGCCTTCAACCTGTCCTGGGGGTGCAATTCCAAAGCCAACGTGGACTTTGAAACTCTCCGCATCATGCGCGACTCGGGATGCCGGGTCATGGTCGTCGGCTACGAATCTGGTAACCAGCAAATCCTGAACAATGTCAAGAAGGGGATCCGCGTGGACCAGGCGGAGAAATTCACCCAGGATGCCCATCAGCTGGGAATGACCATCCATGGGACCTTCATCGTCGGTCTCCCCGGTGAAACGACGGAGACGATCGACGAAACCATTGCCTTTGCCAGCCGTCTCAATATCGAGACCCTCCAGGTCTCCCTGGCCTCGCCCTATCCCGGAACTCATTTTTACGAATATGCCAAGGAAAACGGGTATCTGGTCGATACGGAGATGGTCTCTGACGACGGTTTCCAGTCGGTCAATATTGTCTATCCGGAAATCACCTCACGCGAAATCTTTATGGCCGTGCCAAAGTTTTACCGTCAGTACTATTTTCGGCCACGTTATGTACTGAAGGTCCTGCGACGGGCCATGTTCAGCTATACCGAACTCAAGAAAACTGTCCGCGAAGCCCGGGAGTTTTTCCGTTTCATGGCCAAACGGAGGGACTCGGAAAAGGCGCATCAGACCACATGAATCCCCGCCCGTCCCGATGAACCCTGCCGGCATTCTGTCCGCCGCCGGAGGCGTCACTCTTTTTATTGCAGCCATCGGCGTCTTCTTTGACGGTCTGGCCCTGTTCGGGGCAGACCGTCTTTTGCGTAGCCGGCGGGAGTCCTGGGTACCCGACGGCGTTCTTCCGCCCGTCCTGATGATCAAGCCTGTCCGCGGCCTCGACCATGGGGCCCGTGAGAACTTCCTTTCCTTCATCGAACAGCGTTACCCCAACTTCCGGATCATCTTTACGGTCGATTCCCCCGACGATCCTGCCGTCCCCCTGATTCGTGAACTCGAATCGCTCTATCCGGAGAAGGTCTCCCTGGCCATTGTCTCCGAAAGGTCGGGGGCTAACAAAAAAATGAACAAGGTTGCGGCCGTGGCCCGGGACGTGACCGATCCCTTCATCCTCCTGAATGACAGCGATATACGCGTCGGACCGACCTACCTTCGGGAAATCGTCCTGCCCATTCTCTCCGAACCCGATGTGGGAGCGGTGACCTGCCTTCAGCGGGGAACCCCCGAGGGCGGATTCTCTTCGAGGCTTTCGGCCATGCTTTTGAACAGTGAGATGATCCCCCAGGCGCTCGTTGCCTATGTTCTCATGCCAATGACCTATCTCTATGGTCCGACAATGCTTTTTCGCGGTGAGGCAATCCGGGCCATCGGCGGTTTCGACGTCATGAAGGACTATCTGGCCGATGACTACCACCTCGGACGACTGATCCATGAAAAGGGATACCGGATCATTCTCTCTCCCACCCTGATCGATGCCCAGATACGCGACGAATCCCTGTCGTCCATCTTCTCTCACGAAATCCGTTGGGCCCGGACCTATTCCAGCCTCCGGCCATTCGGATACGGCCTCTCCCTTTTCGTCCGACCCCTCCTGTTCGTCTTTCTGGCCTTCATTTTTGGTATCCTCTCGGGCACCCCGGCCTTTTCGGTGGGGGCCGCCGGTCTCTATGTCCTTCACGTGGCCCTGGTCTCCTATCTCACACGGGAGTTTCTCGATCGCCCCATGACCCACAGGGATGCGGGAGTCTGGTTCATGAGGGAGATTGTCTCCCTTGTCGCCTATTTCGGAAGTTTCGGACGACGCATCATGTGGCGGGGACACCGGTACCGGATCCTGCCGGGGGGGGCCCTTAAACCCCTCGATCTCCCCAATTCCAGCGGGGATCGGGTCCCCGATACCACCAGGTCCTGATGTTTTCCTATGCCGGACTGCTTCTTCTTTTTTTTCTTGCGCTCCTTCTTGAGGATGTCGGTTTCATCCTGCTTTCCCGTGGGATGAAGGCCACGAGGGCGGAGAGCGGGGGTGGGAGACTCCGGGCAATTCTTCGTCACCCGGAGGTCCTTCTTGGCGTCTTTCTTCAGGCTCTCTATTTCGTCCTCCTTCTGGGCCTCCTTCGCGAACTTCCGGTCAGCCTCGTCGTTCCGATGACCGGCTTCGGATATGTCCTGACAGCCCTTCTCGCCCGCCTTTTTCTTGGGGAAGGCGTCCCCCTTCTCCGATGGGGGGGGATCTCCCTGATCACCATCGGGGTCGCCCTGATCGCCCGGTCCGGAACCAGCTGAACCCATGCATCTATTTTTGTCCACCCTCCACTTCCGATGGTACGTCTTTTTCTTCTGGGGGGTAGGGCTCCTGACTCTGGCCCGGGCCGTCGGTTTTTCTGGAGCGCTTCTCCGCTTTCTTCTTGCGTATGGGATCGCCTATTTTTGCGAATGGTCTTCGGCCCGACCGGGCGGATGGTTTCCCTTTGGCCATTACCGCTATCTTCCCACGACCACGTCGAAGGAGATCTGGATCGGGATTCTTCCCCTGATGGATTCCCTGTCATTTGCCTTCCTTGCCGTGGGGTCGCTGGGTGTTTCCGCCCTCTTCGAAGGCCGAAGCCTTCGCGAATCTCTTCTCCTCCCCTGGCGGGACTTTTCCAGGGTCCTTGCCCGTGGGATTCTCCTTTTTGTCATGATCGACATGGTGATTGACCCAGTGGCGCTCAGGGGGAACCGGTGGTTTCTCGGGCAGATCTACGACTACCCTGATGGGGGATCCTATTTTGGCGTCACCTTGTCGAACTTTGCCGGATGGGCGGTCACCGGGTTTTTCATCATGACCCTCTGGAGGCTTCTCCCCCTTGCCTCCCCCGGAGCCGGGAGGCCGGACCGGCTTGACCCCGCCCTTTCCGTCGCCATTTACGGGACTGTTTATCTCTTCAACCTCTCCATTGCGATTTTCCTGAAGGAGTGGGGAATCGCGGGGGCCGATCTTCTCCTGGGAGGGATCCTGGCCGGGGCCCTTCTTGTGGGGGCCAGGAAGGCTTGATGACGTGGGGAGCTGACAGCCTGTCAGGAAACCTCCTCCGGATGCCTCCTTCAATCTCCGGGTCTTTGGAGTCCCTCCGGTGCACCCCGGAAACTGGCTCAAAAGACCCGTTTTTCGTTGACCCTTCCCCGTTCTGGCCGTATAATTTCTTCATGGATAATGTGTCAGAATCCCTTGAGAGGGACAGCGGGCCGACGGCAGTGGTTTTGATCGGCCACGGAAGCCCCCTGGCCGAGGGGAACAGGCATTTTCGGGAGACAGTGGCAAAACTTATGCCCAGACTGCCCCCGGAATGGATGGTTCGGGAGGCTTTCCTCGAGCATGCCGAACCGGAAGTCCGGACGGTCCTCCATGAACTTGCCCGGATGAAGGCTTCGATTCATCTTTTTCCATTTCTTCTTTTCGACGCCGGACATTCCAAAGGGGACGTCTGGGGGTTCATGGGCGAACTGGCCCGGGAGTTTCCGAAGGTGACGGTCGTCCGCGAGTGGGCCATCGGGACGGATCAGGCTCCTGTATCAGTCATCCTCAAGCTTCTTCCTCCCAAAGACCCCGCGATCCGGGACCAGGTGGTGATTGTGGGACGGGGAAGTCTCGATCCCGGGGCGAATGCCTCCCTTTACTACCAGGGTCGCCGCCTTTGGGAGCGTCGTCAAGGAGGCGAGTTTCTCTACTCGTTCATCGGGGTGACCGAGCCCCGGTATCGTCCGCTCATGGAGACGCTTGAGCCTTCGGGGTTCGACAGGATTCTTGTGGTCCCTTATTTTCTCTTCGAGGGGGTTCTCATGGAGAGAATCAGAAAGGGTCTCGAAGACTTCCTGGCCCGTCATCCCCTCCCTCACGGAGGGTTCATCACTCCCCCTTTTGGCGATCATCCGGTTCTCCTTGATGCCATTGCCGGGCGGCTTACCCGCCTGGTCAAAAACCGTCAGACCGTCATGCCCCGGTGGCTCGCTCTTGATCCACCGGCATCTGCCACTCTTTAACCAAAAGGCCGTTCATGGGCTCAGCTCTCCTTTCCAATGACCTGTTTCTGCGGGCCTGCCGCCGCGAAAGACTTGATCGTCCTCCCATCTGGATCATGCGGCAGGCGGGCCGCTACATGCCCGAATATCAGGAAATCCGGAAAAAGACGACCTTTCTTGGGCTCTGCAAGACGCCGGAGCTTGCCGCGCAGGCGACCCTCCTGCCCATCGATCTTCTGGGTCTTGATGCCGCCATCCTCTTCTCGGACATCCTGATCCCGGTCGAGGCGATGGGGCTCGATCTCGAATTCACCGAGCACAAGGGGCCACGGTTTTCCAACCCTGTCAGGACCGATGCCGACATCGACCGTCTTGTGGTTCCTGAAGCCCGGAAGGCCACCGGTTTTGTCGCCGACGCGGTGCGGCTCATCAACAAGAGGCTGGATGGGAGGGTCCCTCTCCTGGGATTTTCAGGATCGCCCTTCACGCTCGCGACCTATATGGTCGAGGGGGAGACCTCAAAGGAATTCACGCGCGTCAAGCGGATGATCTTTGGAAATCCCCGCGGTTACCGGGCCCTGATGGAAAAGGTGACCCGCACGGTGATCGACTATCTCGAGATGCAGATCGAGGCAGGGATCCACGCCTACCAGCTTTTCGACACCTGGGCGGGCTCTCTCTGCGCCGAACATTACCGGGAGTATGCCCTTCCTTACACTCAGGAGGTGGTCAGGGCTCTTTCAAGGCATAAAATTCCGTCGATTCTCTATGTTAACGGAACCTGCGCACTCCTCGACGACATGAACCGGGCCGGAACTGACGTCCTCTCCATTGACTGGCGTCTTCCGCTTGAACGGGCCATTCCCAGAGTCTCGGAAGACAAGGTTCTCCAGGGCAATCTCGATCCGGTCGTGCTTCTGACAACCAGAAATGCGCTCGAATCC
>JAJZGM010000106.1 GCA_021828525.1 Nitrospirota bacterium
GAAGGAGGAGGGCGGGCTCGCGCACAAGGTCGAGGCCTGTGAGGCGTCCGGTGAGAAGGGTCAGGACGATGCCTGTGGCCAGGGCCAGAAACATCCGGCCCGGGGGTCCCCCCATCCGGGGGGAGAGGGACAGCTCCGGGCCCCGGAAGGGCTCGACCACGCTTCCCGACGACAGAAAGGCGTGGGCCTTGTAAAGGGAATGGGCGAGGATGTGCATGACGGCCACGCTGTAGAGCCCGAGAGCACACTCAAGGAGCATGAATCCCATCTGGGCGCAGGTCGACCAGGCGAGCGCCCCCTTGATGTCGCTTGCAATCATCATGGCCAGGGCGGAGACGACGATGGTCGCCATCGCATTGGCGATGAGAAGGTCCCGAAACCCCGTCGGAAGGGAGAGGAGAGGGGCCAATCTGAGGTAGAGAAAGGTTCCGGAGTAAATGAGCCCGGCGTGCATGAGGGCCGAGACCGGGGTGGGGGCCTCCATCACCTGGATGAGCCAGCCCTGGAGGGGAAACTGGGCGCTCTTCGAGACCACGGCCAGAAAGAGGAGGGCTGCGGCCAGCAAAAGGGAAGGGGAGAGCTCCGTCCGGCCGGAGAGGGCGGAGGCCAGTCCCGAAAAACGGTCGGTCGAAAGGCTCCGGGACACCAGGACGAAGCCTCCCAGAAGGGCCAGGTCGGCGATTCTGTGCAGAAAGAACTTTTTCCGGGCGGCCAGGCGGGCCTTCGGCCGGTCGGGATAGAAGACGAGCAGCCGGTGGAGGCAGAGGCCCTTTGCGACCCAGGAGAGAAAGAAGGCCCAGATGTTGTCCACGACGACCATGGTGAAGAAGAATCCCAGCGTCAGGCTCATGAACTGCATGAAGCGGCCCTCTCCCGGCTCCCCGTCCAGGTAGCGCTCCGAAAACCGGACGACGGCCAACCCCACGAAGGCCACGAGAAGCGACATCGCAAGGCTCAGGGGATTGACCCCCACCCGGACCTCGAAGGCCCCCAGCCCTGCCGGAAGGGGAAGGGAGAGCCAGGTGATCGTGCGGGAGAACCCCAGGGCATAGGTGGCCAGGGCCAAAAGGGCCGAGACCATGGCAAAGGCGGCCGAGGCCGTCGTGGCCGTTTTCATGAGACGGGGATGGCGATCCGCGCTCCCGAGGGCCCCGAGGATCCCCGTCGCCAGAAGGGGCCAGGGAAGGACCAGAAGGAAGGCCGAGGCGGCCGAAGCGGTGGCAACAGAGATCATGTCGGTCTCCTTTGAAACAGGTGGCCCCTTGCCGGGAGTCCGGTCAGACAAACGGAAAGAGTGTCCCCTGACAATAGCAATCATCGTGCCAATTAATAAAAATAATATTCATGACAACTTATAAATTTGTCGACTTAAAATCTCTCGTGAGCTCCCTCTCAGGGCCTCGAAAATGTGCGCATGCGCACATTTCGGTCCGGGGGATCAAAAAGGGGGGAACGGGGAGGAATGGGGAAAACCGGTCTTCAAAAAGCGCTGTGGGAGCCGGATTGGCCGGTTGGGGGGGGGAGAGGCGCGAGAGGCTCTCCTATGGCTCAAAAACGGAGAGACGGAGATCAAGGCGGGGGATCAAGACCGGAAAACTTCAGGTATCTGGCGGGAGCCGGCGTGACGGGGGAATCGTCTTGAGCCTTGGCGGAGGGCGGGGACCGGTCTCTCCCTCCCTGTCTCTCTGTCAGAGGGCCACCAGGCAGCGCACCAGTCCGGCATAGTAGCAGCAGCGGTCGTCGTTTAAATCGTTGAAGAAGAGTCTCTCCTGACCGTCTTCGAAAAGGATCAGGACGAAGCAGGCGCCGCCGGCAACGGAGGACTCCCGGGTCTCGATGACCCGTCCCGTTCCCCACTCCGGATAGTCCCGGTGGCGCACCCGCTCTTCGCGCCGCAGATATCGGCGCACGCCGGATTCGATCATTGGTGGACTGCCCTGGGATTGAAGGTTTGGGCCCGGGCCTGGTAGAAGGAGCTTTCTGGACAGAGCGAAAGCGCCGCCGCAAGGGAGCTCCGGGCGCCGGGACGGCCGAGCCGGTGCCGGGCGATGCCGATCCAGGAGAGGATCCGGGGATCCCCCGGACGAAGGGCGTTGGCCCGTTCGAATTCCTTAAGAGCCTTGGCGACCGACCCTCCCACGAACCAGGGCTTGAAATAGAGCTCAAGACCCTTCGACAGATGCGCCTCGGGATTTTTGGAATCGAGGGAGAGCGCCCGGTCGTTCTGGATCTCGGCCTTTTTGCCGTAGGGCATGCCGGCGGGGAATCCCTTGTACAAAACCATCAGAAGGTCCCGCTCCCCGGCCAGGGCGTGGAGGGTTGAATCCCCCGGATGCTCCGACATGAGACGCCGGGCCTCCCGTCCGGCACGGACCAGAGCCTTCTCCCCGACATTTTGACGACCCGGGATCTCCCTCACCGTCCGGGCCACCAGAAGAAGGGCCCGGAGGTCCGCCTCCGACGGGCGAGCCTCCCTCGCAGGCGGAAGACGGGCTGTGGCGGGGCCAGGGCAGGCGGGAGAGACCTTTGAAAGGGCTTCGGCCAGAGAGAGATTGGCGGAGGTGAGGAGGAGAAGAACGGCCAGAAAAGATCGGAGCATCACCGGCTCATAGCTTCTTTTCGACCAGGATCTGGGGCAGGAGGGAGGCGATCTGGGAGCGGTGGATCACATGCTCGAACCCTGCCTTCTGGGCCTGGCGCTTGGATTCAAGGTCCGTATGGAAGGTGATGGCGATGAGCTTGGGGTGGCTGCCGGCCGACCCCGCCTCAACGATCTCGGAGAGATACTCCTTGGCCTCCTTGAGGTCGGCCACCACCGCCCGGACGGAGAGATCCTCCGAGACGGTGTTGTAGACCTGGGCGGGCGTCACCGCCTTGGAGGAGAATCCCGCCTTCTGGACGGCCTGGGAGACCATGGTCCCCAGAAAGATGTCCCGTCCCACGAAAAGGACCAAACCCATCTGACCCTTCGGGCCGCTGTCGCTCATCGGGAGGCCCATTTCTTTGTTTCCTCTTTCGCCATCTGTCGTCATCCTTTCTCCCGGGACGGCCCGGTCAGCGGGACAGAGTCCCGAGGGTCAAGATAGGTCACCCCGCCCATGTAGGGGATCAGCGCCTCCGGAATCCGGACTCCCCCCTCCTCTGTCTGGTAATTCTCGAAGAGGGCGGCCAGGGTCCGGCCGATGGCCAGACCCGACCCGTTCAAGGTATGGAGAAGCTGGACCTTCCGGTCCTCCGAACGCCGGTAGCGGATCTGTCCGCGCCGGGCCTGGAAGTCCATGAAGTTCGAGCAGGAGGAGATTTCCCGGTAGCGGCCCTGGGAGGGGAACCAGACCTCGATGTCGTAGGTCTTGGCCGAGGAGAAGCCCAGGTCTCCCGTACAGAGGGCGATCACCCGGTAGGGAAGCCCCAGTCTGGAAAGGATCTGGGCGGCATCCTCCGTCAGGATCTCGAGATCGGAGAAGGAGCGCTCGGGGGCCGAGAACCAGACCAGCTCCACCTTGTCGAACTGGTGCTGCCGGATGAGCCCGCGGGTGTCCTTTCCCGCCGCCCCTGCCTCCCGCCGGAAACAGGCCGTGTAGGCGCAAAACTTTAAAGGCAGGGCCGACTCCTCGACAATCTCCCCCCGGAGCGTGTTCGTGACCGGAACCTCCGCCGTGGGAATCAGGTAGAGATCGTCGGAGGCGACATGAAAGAGCTCCTCCCGGAATTTCGGCAGCTGGCCTGTGGTCCGAAGGCTCTCGGGAAGAACAAGATAGGGAACCGAAAGCTCCCGGTAGGGGGCCTGCCCGTCCGGCCGCCTGGCGGTGTGACAGTCGAGCATGAAGGAGACCAGGGCGCGTTCGAGGCGGGCTCCGGCGCCGGAGAGAAGGGAAAACCTGGCCCCCGACATCCGGGCCGCCCGGTCGAAGTCGAGGACGCCCAGGGCCGCTCCGATCTCCCAATGGGGTTTCGGCAGGAAGCCGAAGGCGGGGGGATCCCCCTTCCGGCGGACTTCGGGGTTGTCGTTCTCGTCCTTTCCCGGGGGGACGCTCTCGTGGGGCAGGTTCGGGAGGGCCAGCCACTGCTCCTCCCGCCGGGCCTCGAGGGTCCGTTTCCGCTCCTCGGCCGCCTCGATGGCCCCGTTCACGGAACGGACCAGGGCCTCGATCTCCTCGGTCGGCTCCTTTCGGCGCTTTCTCTGGCCGATCTCGGCGGAGAGGGTGTTGCGCTTCTCCCGAAGCGCCTCCCACTCCCGGACCGCGCCGAACCATTCGGCGTCGAGATCGAGGAGGGCCCGCATGTCCACGGAAAGGCCGCGGGAGAGAAAGGCCCGCAGGGCCGCCTCGGGGTCCTTCAGAATCCGGTTTCTGTCGAGCATCGTTCTCCCTGATGAATGAAGATCCGGGACCCGTCTGTTCCCGGGTTCCTGCTTCCCGGGATTTCCCCGGCCCACCTCTTCATTCTAACCGCATCGGAGGCTGATTAAAAGGCGTGATTCCTGCCTGCGGCCGCCCTCGATTATTTCGGGATTTTGAGGCACAATCAGGAGGAAAAGAACGTTGTCCACCCCTCACTTCACTCAAGGAGTCCTTTCATGACAACCACGTGGATTCTCGTCGCCAACGCCACCAACGCCCTTCTCTGGATCAGCCGGGGAACAGGCCAGGACCTCGAGCTCGAACGCCGCTTCGAACACCCGGAAGGCCGTCTGAAGAACGGGGAGATCGCAAGCGACGCCGGGGGACGCAACGCCACGCCGGCCGGACAGGGATCCCGGCCCGCCACCCAGTGGGGGACCTCTCCGCGGGAGGCGGAAGCGGAGAAGTTCGCCCGCGAACTCGTCCGGGAACTCTCCTCCGGCCTCTCCGCCAGGAAGTTCGACCGGCTTCTCCTGGCCGCTCCTCCGGACTTCATGGGAAAGATCCGCGAATCACTCGACAACCGGCTCCAGGAAAAGGTGGCGGCAACGGTGGTCCGCGACTACACGATCCTCACGGCCAAGGAGCTCCGGGAGAAGCTCTCGGGGGTCCTTCTGGTCTGACCGGGGGACTCATCCGGGACCGGGAGGCGGCGGCCCGGGGGCTCTCCGGAGACCCGG
>JAJZGM010000107.1 GCA_021828525.1 Nitrospirota bacterium
CGATACTGGAGGATGTCCCCGAACTGGACGAGGGGCTTGCCGGAGACTCCCGGGAGGGTGCCGTTGTTGGGAAAGTCGTAAGTATAGAAGAGATCCGCGTAAAATCGGAACGGCCTGGCGATGTATCGGGTCAGGAGGGCCGGGGTCAGCGCCGGGGAGCCATAGTGGGTCGAGGGAATCCGGGCCAGCGGCGGAAGCCCTCCCTTCACGACCGGCGCATCGGTCCAGGTGGAGGTGGGAAGAGTCACGTGGAGAGCTACGGCCATGGAGGGGATCCTCCGGTCCGGATGCTGGACATAGAAGCGGTACTTGAGTTCCATGGTCAGATCAGAAAAGCCGGATCCCTGGGTATAGGCCCCGCCGTAAGAGGACCAGACCGAGGCCATGGAGGGGAAGAGGGTGAACTGGGCGTTGTCGGTGAGCCCCACCCCGATCTCACCTAGCGACAGGAGCTGGGTCTCATGAAAGCCGTTGGCCAGGGAATTGACTCCGCCTCCGGGACCGTACTGTGCCTGGACGAACTGGCCGTAGAAAAAGGGACGGACGTAGAACTCTCCCGGAGGGGCGGTGTCGGCCATGGGAATAAGCTCGGGACCCGCCGACAGCGGGTTCCATATCTTCCGGTAGGCCGAGAGGGCGTCGGAGCCGTTCCAGGACAGGCCATCCCCCGAAGAGGCCGACGGCGTTCCGGAGGATGAGGGAGGGGCGCCGGCCCGACCCTTTCCGGGATGAAGGAGCAACAAGGCGACAATGACAAGAGAGGAGAACACATTCCGTCTTGCAGACAAGAATTTCATGGGAGACTCCCTGTTTTTGATGGTGGATTCCGACGTCGTCTTCTTTGGGTGCCCGGAAGAAAAGACGGGAGTCTCAGGGAGCCCGGACGAGGACCGAGCGGGAGAAGAAGGATTGAGGCAGGAGGGGAAGAACCGGAAGGGCCCGGGGAGGCCCCCCGGAAGGAACAGTGAAAAGAAGGTGGAGCAACAGGAGGAAAAGTCCGGCCGAAATCTCCCGGGCCCTCCGGAAGAACCTTTCCGGTTGACCCAGAGGAATCCCGTCGGCCTCGCTTCGAAGATCCGGCCCGGAGGGCTCCAGATTTCCGGTTTCAGACGAGAGGACGGGGGAGGAGGGGGCCGGATGGCCAGGATCAAAGGCCTGGGGGCTCACCCCTGACCGGATGGAGGCCACCGGCCTCCCGACAAGGCCGGAATCCTGACGATCCCTGGTCTGGCTCAGGCGGGATCCATGGCTTTTCCCCTCCCCTCCCGGCGAAACGGAGATCGCTGCGGTCATTCCCAGAAGAAACGCCAGAAGGAGCGGCAGACCCCCCAGGAGGAGACTTCCGGAGACCATCCCGCCGGTCACGGCCCAGAGCTCGAGCGGCCCGGAAAACCTTCGTCCCGGTCCGGGTTCGCTGACCTGGGATCTCCCCTTCCTTTTCAGGAAGAAATCGACAAGCAGGAAGGCTGCCAGGAAGCTCCCGCAGACCATCGGGGACGGCAGGATCGCTCCCCTTTGAAGCAGAATCGTCCCAAGCCCGATCAGGATGGCAGAGGAGACGAGGGAGGCCATGACCGACCTGACGCCGTGGCGGCGGTAGATCCAGAGATTGCCGGAGCCGTGACAGAAGGGAAGAACGCCCAGGAGCCCTGCTGATAGGTTTGCAAGGCCCAGCCAGCTTGAGAGGTTCCTCCCTGTGAGGCGCATCTGGGCATCGGGGGCCAGGGCGCCGTTTTCGCGTCGCTCCCGGACGGTCGACAGGGCTCCGTTGACCAGGGTCACCGGGAACTGGGGGAGGACCAGGAGAAGGACGGAGAGAAGAGGGCCGGGGGAGAGAACCGGACCGCCGGGGAAAAGGGCCGGAAGGGCGGAGGGGCAATGGCGGAAAAAGGTCACCCCCAACGAGAAGAGGGCGATGGCCCGGACATAGAGACCGACCGCCCGGCGGATCCGGGCCAGGGAGCCGGCCGACAGGCCAGCCTCGAGGCGGCTCGAGAGGCCGGCCTGCCCGGCAAAAAAGAGAAGAAGGCCCAAGAGAGCCGCCGAAAGGGAGGCGACAAGGGGGGTCGGATGCAGAAGAAGAAAAAGGAAGGCCCAGACCTTGAGGGGCTGGAGCGGAAGAGGTGTCCGGAAAAGAAGGGCCGAGAGGAGCCAGGCTCCCCCCATGCCGAGAAGGTCACGCCCCATGATCTGGGCAGTTCCGCCTTGTTCCGAATCGACCATGAGGCCGACCAGAGGGATGAGGAACCAGAGGTCGAAGAGACTCCCCCAGAGCTCCCGCGCCCGGATTGTTTCAGGAAAGCTCAAAAGTTTTCTCAAAATTCGCACATCGGCCATGACAGGAATCGCCCCCGGGGGGGCTTCGCTCCTTCGCTTTTGGGTATCGGGGATCGATCGGACGGATATTCGGAATGGATCGAACGGAACCGGCGGTTCCGGACAGGGAGAGATCCGGCTTGCGTCAGCCAGGATCGGCGATATAGCTTCAAGTCAACTTGAGCAATTACGATGCCAGGATAAAAGAAAGCGGCTCATTCTGGAAAAATGCCAGGAAGAGGAGGAGATTCCTGATCCGGAATCCGACAATTGTGTCCGGGATAGAACAGACGGGGGGAGGGGTGGGGGGGAGCGGATCCCGGCCGGGACCGACCTCTGCCGGGAGGGCTCAGCCCTGCCGGTGCTCCCGGATGTCGAGGGGAACGATCAGGAGAGGAAAGGAGGTGAGTCGGCGCGCGATTTTCTCGGCCGTTGACGCAAAGCCCGGACGCCAGGCCGACTGTCCCAGCAAAACGAGGGCCGGCCGCATTTCCTGGCAGCCCTTCACGAAAGGCTCCTCCCAAGAGGGTCCCGTCTCCATCCGGAATTCTCCCCCGAAGCTTTGGACGAGCTCCGAGATCCTGCGGACCCCCTCCGCTCCCTCGTCCCGGTCTGTGCGAACATAGAGGACCACCAGGTCCAGGTTGAGGCGTTCCGAGATCCGCGCTCCCCGCCTCACGAGCGCCAGATCCTCAGGGCGGGCGGAGACCCCCACGAGAACGCGGCCTCCCCGAAGGGCGATCCCCTCTGCCGTTGACTCCGATCTCAGGGCGCTGGTCAGGGCAAACTCCCGGAGGGCGGTCAGGTTCTTCGTCGTGAAAAAATTCTGAAGGGAGCTTTCGATCTTCTCGGGAGGGTAGACCTTTCCCTCCAGGAGACGTCTCTGGAGCTCCTCGGCTGTCAGGTCGACCAGGACGAGATCGTTCGCCATTGCCACGACGCTGTCGGGGACCGTCTCCCGGACCCGGATGCCGGTCTGGAGCTCGACTAGATCGTTGAGGCTTTCGATATGCTGGACATTGAGGGTGGAAAAGACATCAATCCCCGCCTCGAGAAGGCGAAGGACATCCTGGTAGCGTTTCCTGGAGGAAAAGTCCGGAGGATTGGTGTGGGCCAGTTCATCGACAAGCACAATCTCCGGCCGGGCAGAGAGGATGGCGTCGAGGTCCATCTCCTCCAGAAGGAGGCCCCGGTAGGAGACCCTTTTGCGGGCGATCATCGGAAGTCCCCGGGCCATCGACTCCGTCTCCGTTCGCCCATGCGTCTCCAGAAAACCCACCATGACGCGCCGGCCCTCGCTCTGCCTCTCCCGGGCCACCTGCAGCATCCGGTAGGTCTTCCCGATACCCGCCGCGGCTCCCAGAAAAAGGGAGAATCGTCCAGGCCTTCCCTCCCGGACCTCAAGGGCCAGGCTTTTAGGCCGGACCCCGGACTTGTTCCTTCCAGGATCCGGCACCACGGGGTTTAAGGTCGGCACCAGGGTCACCTCGACATCGATCCTGGGAAAATTCCGGAGGACCGAGCGGACAAGGGATTTTCTCCAGGGACGGAGCGTTCCCGCATGGCCCAGGACCACACGGGTCGTCCGTGTCCGCTCGATGAAACGCCAGAGCGTGAAGGCCATGTTGCGCGTCCGGAGCACCGAGAGCTTCCCGCCGGCCTCCCGAACCTCCGTCCGGAAGGAATCCGGCAAGGCTCTCTCAGGCGAAAACATCCGTCCCCACAGGGGGATGTGTTCGAGATGGAGGACCAGGAGCTCCCCCCCCAGACGCCGCGAGAGGGCGCTTCCGTAGTCCAGAAGCGTCCGGAAGGGCTCCGGCTGCTCCGAGACAAGAACGGTGACACGCTCATAGATTCCCTTTTCTCCTCCTTGCCGCGTCAGAGTGGCATCGAGGACCTTGACCGAAAACTGAAGGGTCATGTCCCGGAGGCGGTTTAAGGTGCTTTCTGAAAGGAAGGGGGAACGGCCAGAGACCTCCCCGTCCGCGCCAAAGATTCGTCCTTCCCTGATCCGCAGGAGAAGCTCGGAGGGGGGAAGATCGACCAGGACCAGCTCATCGGCTCTCCGGACAAAATCCACCGGCACGATCTCGCTCACAGCAAAGCCCAGAATCTGGGAGGCCGGCCCGGAAAGCTCCGAAATATGAAGGGCATTCAGGGTGCCCACGACGCTGATTCCTTCCTCAAGCAATCTCTCGACCGTCTGCCACCTTGGTGTGGCCTCGGGCGGCGAACCTGTCCGGGCCAATTCGTCGACCAGGAGCGTGGCCGGCCGGCGGAGAAGGATCGCCTCGACATCGAGATCCGCCCAGGGGACCCCCGACCAGACCCCCGATTTTGGCGGAATCAGCGGCACCCCCCGGGCGAGGTCGGAGAGGTCCGGGCGGCCCTTGTCCTCGAGCCATCCGAGGGCGACATCGATCCCCCGGGAGGCCATCGCCCGGAAATCCAGAAGGGCCCGCCGGGTCTTCCCCGATCCGGGGGCCCAGCCCAGGTAGATTTTCAGGCGCCCCCGCCCCAACCCCCGGATGGGCTCCCCTGTGAGGGAAAGAGAATCCGGTTTCGTCTGGTCTTTCTCCATGCGTCCTCCTGTCTTCACCCGTCTCTTGCGATCATAACAAAGGAAGGGGGGAAGGGCCGATTGGCCATTCGGCCACCCGGCCCTGATCCAACCGGCCAATTGTTGCGAACCCGGGACGGCGTTATAACCATCAAGCGAGGTCCGAAAGCAGGACCCAGGAAACCCGGAGAAC
>JAJZGM010000108.1 GCA_021828525.1 Nitrospirota bacterium
GCGGCCCCACCTCCCCTGGGGGTCCATTCCCGCCAGGGGGGACGACATTTTTCTTGTCACCACCCTCCCGGGTGTGATATCTAACACACACTCCCTGACCCGTAACCCAAAGATCCGAAGATCCCGGCTCCTCTCGCGGCAGCGACCGATCCGTCATCCATCCGGCGGACGCCTGGAAACCGTCAAACCGGAAGATCCGATGAAGGAAAGACCTTTTCTTAACTTCACAGGATTTCCCAAAGTCGTCTCACCTAAAGGCCTTTGGGAGGGGGGCTGACCATGGAATTTTTCCCGATCGCCCTGCTCGTTATCGTGGCTCCCCTCGTGGCCTCCCTTGCCGCCTTCATCTCGGCCCATGAACGGATCCGGCCGGGGGTCTACAGGCTTGGCACACTGGCCCACCTCGTCTCTTTTGTCGCCGCATTGATCGTCCTCTTTCACGTGGCCGCTCCGGGGATCCCCCCCATCTCCCATCCCCTCCTCTCCTCCCCCTGGGACTTCCTCTCGATCGGACTCTCCGTCGACAGACTGGCCGCCGTGATGATGGTGCTGATCGCCGGGATCGGGACCATCATCCATCTCTACTCCATCCGCTTCATGGGAGATGAAAAGGGAGCGAGGAGATTCCACACCCTCCTCTCACTCACCATCGCGGTCCTCCTTTTCATGGTGTCGGCGTCGAGCCTCATAAGCCTCTTTCTCTGCTGGCAGCTTCTGAGCGCTCTTCTCGCTCTCCTGGCTTACAACCATTTTCACCTTCCCACCGCCCGGGGGGCCTTCCGGACCTTCGTCATGCTTCGGGCGGGAGATGTCTTTTTTCTTTCGGGACTTCTCGTGGCCTATCATTTCTACCGGACGGCTGAGTTTTCCCTTCTCTTTAGGCGAGCCCTTTCCGACCCTCAGACCCTTGTCCTCTCATGGGCCGGAGGCCATCTCGCCCTTTCCGCCAACACCCTGATGGCACTCCTGATTTTTGCCGGGGCCATGAGCAAGTCGGCCCAGTTTCCCCTCCACATCTGGCTCCCCGATTCCCTCTATGCTCCGACGCCGGTCCATGCCCTTTTGCATGCGGGAATCATCAATGCCGGAGGTTTTCTGCTGAACCGTCTCGCTCCCCTTTACGGAGACACCCCGGCGACACTTCACACGGTCTTTGCCGTGGGCCTTCTGACGGCCATCCTGGGGGCCTGCATGATGCTGACCCAGAACGATATCAAGAAAACCCTGGGATACTCGACCATCGGACAGATGGGATACATGATCATGGAATGCGGTCTGGGGGCCTTTTCCCTGGCCGTCTTTCATCTCATCGCCCACGGGCTCTTCAAGGCCACCATCTTTCTGAACTGCGGGAACGTGATCCACAAGGCCCGAAAGGACCCGAGGGTCCCCGAACGGGCGGAAGCCGGGGAGAGGGGGGACTTTTCTCCTCTGGCCTGGACCACCGGGTTTCTCACGACATTGCTACTTCCTCTCTTCCTTCTTCTCGCGGTCCACGGGGTCCTTTCGATCCCCTCGGCCGATTCCCGGGGAGCGATCATCTTTCTTTTCTTCAGCTGGATCACCTCGGCCCAGGCCATCCTGACCCTTTACCGCCTGAGGGCCCTGGGATCCTGGAAGGTCGCCGCCATCATGCTCCTGACCCTGGGCCTGGTGACCGCGACCTATCTGGTGGCGGTCGCCAGGTTTACGACCTTTCTCTATCCCGACGCGACGGTGGTCGCCTCCTATTTCAGGGCGGGCGCCCTTCCGGACCCTCTCTTCAGCCTGGTCATCCTTGCGGCCTCCCTCTCCATCCTTCTCTACTGGATCTCGGCCCTCGGGAGGAGCCATGGTTCGCCGCTCTGGATGAACAAAAGGCTCATGGAGCGGTTCACCCGCCTCCAGTCCCACCTCTACCTCTTCTTCCTGAACCGTCTCTATCTCGACCAGCTCCTCCATCGTTCCGAGGAGATCCTCCGGCGGGGAGCCCTGGCCCTTGACAGAAGTGGCCTCCTCCTGCCTTCAGGGATTCTTGTGACGCTTCTGCCGGCCATTGGCTCTCTCCCCTCGCTGATCCGCCTTCCCCACCAGATCCTCCTTCTTTTCCTTCTCTCCGCCCTCGCCCTTCCCCTCTTCCCCCTTCACGCCCTGAACCGGACCCTCCTGACCGGTCTTCCGGGCCTCTTGCCGGTCCTTCCGGCTCTTGCCCTTCCCTTGGCAGGTCTCGCCCTGGCCTCGGCCGTTCTGCCTCAACTCCCTCCGGTTCTTCTGGAGACCATCGGGCACATGGCTCTCTTCGGAGCCTTTTACGGGGCCTTCAGGGCGATGCTCCAAAAAGAGGTCCTTCCCCTCCTGGCCGATGCCAGCCTTTCCTTCTTCTCCATCCTCTGGTGGCACCTTTCCCGGGAGGGGGTGGCGACATTCTCCGATAGACTCTTCGCCGGAGGCGCGACCCTGGTGATTGCCGGAATGATCCTGGTCTGGACACGAATCCGGGCAAGATACGGGGACCTTCCCCTGGGACAGATCGGAGGCCTCGCCGGATCGATGCCCCGGCTCGCCCTGCCGGTCATCCTGCTTGCAATGGCCGGAGCGGGTCTTCCTCCCTTCGGCCTCTTCTCCGGCTTTCTCATGCTCCTTCTGGGCTCCCCCGATCCTGTTGGCCGACCGGCCTCCGGACTCCTGATCCTCTTCGTCTGGTTTTTGGCCTCCTGGACGATGTTTCGTCTCATGCAGCGTCTTCTTTTCGGGGAGAGAAAGGGAAAGATTTTTGCCAGGGATCTCGGAGCGCTCGAAATCGCCCCCCTTGTCCTGCTCCTCATTGTCCTTGTGGTCCTGGGATTCATGCCCTACCTCTGCACGACCGTTGGACCGATCGGCAGAAGCCTCTGCACCGGAAAGGGAGTCGCATGACACCGGAGGGCTCCATTTCTTCCTTTTCAGACGACCAGCGGATGGCCCTTCGGGGCAAGGTTCTTCTCGCAGCGGAGATCATTGCCAAAAGCTGGCCCATGCGGACCTTTGTCCATCACAATCCCCTTCACGGCCTTGAATTCCTGCCCTTTGCCCAGGCTGTTAAGGTCGCAGGTCTCAGTCTGGGGGGCCGAGGATACCTGTCGGATGAAGAGTTCCGGGAGATCTTCCGTTCGGGAAGAATCACGCAAGCCCACCTGGACCAGTCCCTGGGTTCCGTCGCGGGATCCTCCTTGCTGGTGGTCCTTCCGGGAGGGAGGAAGATCACCCGGCTCGAGGTATTCCGGGCCCAGCTTCTGGCTCCGATCTCTCCTCCCTCCCCCGAGGTCATCGAGGCCGTCATAGGCCACCACCCCGACCGGACCCGGATCCTGTCCCTGGTGCCTCTTCTCTCCCCCGCCCCCTTGGGACCCGGAGATCCTGCCGAAAGGGGGGAGAGACCGGTTCCCCTCTCCGACTGGTCCGACCGGGACTTCGGAATCCGGATAACGGAGCTGATCAACGGCGAAATGATCAAATGGTGTGAAGCCTTCCTCGACGAAAACCATGCCACATGGTCCATGCCGGGCCGGGAGCAGGGCTTTTTCCGCGCCTGGAAATCCCTTTGCTCTCTGGAATGGTCCCCCTGCGGCATCAAAAACCACCGGAAGCCTCTTGAAAGGCTCCCTTCCACCCCTGAAGACGCCCTCCTGGAACATCTGACGGTTCTCGAGATCCCAGAAGACCTTCACCAGGGCTATCTCTCCCGGCATCTGGCCGCCCTTCCCGGATGGGCAGCCTTCATCAAATGGCGTGCCGACCAGAGCGACTATCCCTTCCAGCAATCCTATCCGGCCGACCTGGTCGAGTATCTGGCCGTACGGCTCTGGTACGAAAGGGAACTGCTGGCCTCCGCAATCCGGGAGAATCCGGGACGGAGGCCATTGAGGGAGGGCCCAGAAGAGAAGGCAGAGGGCCTGGGACTTTCCGGGACCCACAGCCCTGGATCGAAGGACCGGACCGGGCTCCTGGGAGAGGGCTGGAGACTTGTCCGTCTGGCACGGGAGGTGGGGCTTTCCCCGGAGGCCCTTGCCGGCGCCACACCCTGCGATCTCCGGACGTTGCTTGACTGGATGGACTCCTTCCCGGAGGAGTCCCATGGAGCAGTCTGGCTTGAGGCCTATGAAAGGGGGTACCGGGACCCTCTGCTCGCCTCTGTCAGAGGCTCTTTTTCCGCCATTCAAGGGACAACAGGGGGCGTGGCCGGATCCGGGACTTCCATGGAAAAGGTCCGACCGCAGGCCCAGGCCGTCTTCTGCATCGACGTCCGCTCCGAGCCCTTCCGCCGCCATCTCGAGTCCTCCGGAGACTATGAAACTTTCGGTTTCGCCGGATTCTTTTCGGTCTTTGTCCGCTACCGCGCCCTGGAGAGCCCCCACGAAACAGAGCAGTTCCCCGTCATCATGAAGGCCCGGAACAACGTCCGGGAGGTCCTCCGTTCCTACCATGGAGGCCTTCTGGACCGGCACCGGTCGGGAAACAGGGTTCTCCAAGCGGGCCACGCCCTTCTCCACGACCTGAAGGAAAATGTGGTGACCCCCTATGTCGCCGTCGAAACCCTAGGCTGGTTCTACGGGCTGCCTCTGGTTGGCAAGACCCTCTTCCCTGTCCTCCAAAGCCGCCTGGCCTCCGCCATCCGGCGCCTCTTCGTCCCCCGGGTCTCGACGACCTTGACCGTGGACAAGCTTTCGCGGGACGAGGTGAACGAGATGCTGGCAGGCGAGCAGCGGGCGGTCATACGCCGGGCCCTGAAGGAGGAGTTCGGAGACCGGGAGCTCAATCTCTCCCTTGAGCGCCTGGAATTTCTGCGGCAGAGGGCTCTGGAGATGATCACCCCCGACCAGGCCGGAATGGCCCGCCGGACTCAGGCGGCGGCCCTTTCGCCTCTGGAGGAGGAATCCTTCGTCGGGATCTTGAGGAGCCGTTACCGGATCACCCCCGGATGGGCCTTTGCCCGGATGGAGAAGATGACCCGGATCGG
>JAJZGM010000109.1 GCA_021828525.1 Nitrospirota bacterium
CGAAGCGGGTTGGTCCAGCGCGAGGAGAGCCTCCAGATCCCGGTTGTCGGGGATGGGCCAGCGCTCAAGACAGACGCCGATCCCTGAGAGGGTTTTCTGGATCTCCCGGGGGTCGGCGACCCGTGTTCCGTCAGTAAACGAAAGAAGTGCCATGTGTCTCCCGAGATGGGGTCAGAAGACCCGGTAGAACCATCCTGAGATGGAACTCGACAGCCAGACCACGAGGAAAAGGGGGGCAAGCTTTGCATGGAATCGTCCCAGGGCATGGCCCTTTTTGCGGAGGAATCCGAGGACCATGAGAAGGACGAAGAGCCAGAGGGCCCCCTGGGCGGTGATCAGGTGGAACCAGTCGAGGGCCGGAGGAATCGGATGAAAGCGGATTCGTCCCTGGATCCGCTCGTACTCCATGATTGCCGTCCCGCTGACGTCGCAGGTGAATCCGAAAAGGGCCGCAAAGATGTGCCCCCTCCGGATCCGGATGAAATCCGAGGTGTGGGGGCCCGAGAAGAAGCCTCCCAGAAATCGGCCTGTGGGGGCCCCGTAGCGGCTCCGGATGAAAAGGGCGGTCAGGTATCCGGTCAGGGCCAGATAGATCAGGACCGACATGGAAATGACATATGGGTTCACGAAGGGTCCTCGCTTTTCTGGGGGGTGCGGGGGTCTCACTGGAGAGTTTAGCAGGGGAGGGAGGTCCCCGTCATCCTGGATACCGGGTGGAATTCGGGGGGGACGAAGCTCAGGAAGGTTCCGGGCTTTTCCCCCGTTCAAAAAGCGCAATCGGGATGAGAAGGAGCAGGGCCACGACGCCCACGACTGCATAGACATCCCGGAAGCTCAGGAAGAGGGCCTGTTTGGTGATCTGGTTTTCGATCAGGGCGGCTGAAAGCCTTCCGGCCGCGGCCGGCGAGAGGCCAAGCCCCGCAAGGTGGGCGAGAATCGCTCTCAGGGCCGCCACAGTCTGGATCCGGTTGTCGGTGAGATTGGCCGTGGTGAGATAGGCCTGATGGACCTGCTGGGAATGCTGGAGCAGGGTCGCAAGAAGAGCGATTCCGATCGAGCCTCCGAGCTGGCCGATCATGCTCGAGACGGCCGCCCCCGTCGACAGCATGCGGCGGGGCAGGGTGGAGAGGGCCATGGTCATGAGGGGCGGGAAGAGAAAGGCGAGACCAATCCCCCGGAAGATGTTTGGCCAGAGAAAGGAGGCGGGGCTCGACTGGGGGCCCAGATGGCCATACCCCCAGAGGGCGACTTCGATGATGGCGACCCCCGGAACCATGATGGCCCATATGGGAACGCGGCCCATGATGGCTCCTGCCACCATGGAGGCGATGGAGAAGGAGATGATGCTCTGGAGAAGGACAAATCCCGTTTCCAGGGGGTTCCAGGAAAAGAGATTCTCCCCCATCAGGGGAATGGAAAAAAGGGTGCCGAAGTAGACCGATCCCAAAAGGGCGTATCCAAGTGAGCCCGCCCAGAGAGAGCGGTTCTTGAGCACGCGGAGGTCGAGCATGGGCTTGTCAGCAGTGAGTTCTCTTACCACGAAGAGGACGAGAAACAATGATCCGGCGATGGCCGAGGCCCGGATGGAGGGAGAAGAAAACCAGTCGTAGCGCTGACCGTTTTCCAGGGCGAACTGGATGGCGGGAATGGAGAGGAGGAGAAGGACGATTCCCGGAATGTCCAGCCTGTCGTTCTCAATCGTATGGCGGGAATCGGGAACGTAGCGGAAGGCCAGATAGGTCAGGAAAAGGCCGATGGGAAGATTGATGAAGAAGATCCAGGGCCAGGATTCGTGGTAGACGAGGTATCCTCCCACCACCGGACCCAGGGCGGGTCCCATGCTGATCCCGACCCCGAAGATGGCGTTGGCGATGGCGATCCTTTCCGGGGGAAAGGCGTCGATGAGGAGGGTCTGGCTGGTGGCGAAAAAGGCCGCCCCCGCCATCCCCTGCAGGAGACGGAAGAAGACGAGGGGGAGAAGATCCCTCGAAAGTCCGCACAGAAGGGAGAACAGGGTAAAAAGAATAATGGAAATCGTGAAGTAGCGGCGTCGTCCGATCCAGTCCGAAACGAACCGCGTCATGGGGATCATGAGGACATTCCCGACCGTATAGGCGGTGATGACCCAGGCAATCCCGTCTAGAGTCGTGTCGAGCCCTCCCATCATGTTGGGAAGGCCCACATTGACGACCGTCGAGTCCAGGGTTTCAAGGACGGTCGCCCCGACGGCCGCGACAACAATCATGCCGGGATGGGCAACGGGGGTATGCCCTTCTGTGCTCTCGCTCTGGACTGGCGGTTCCAAGCCCTCTAGCCCAGCCGTTTGGGAAGAACGACCGGAATCACGGACATGCCGAGCCGCAGCCTGTGATCAGGGTCACTGCCGGGATTGAGCAGGATCTTGACCGGGACCCGCTGGACGACCTTGGTGTAGTTGCCGGTCGCGTTTTCCGGAGGAAGGAGAGAGAGAACCGCCCCGGTCGACTGCTGGATGCTGTCCACATGTCCCCGGAAGGTTCTTCCAGGGATCGCGTCTACCGTTATCCGGACGGGATCTCCGGGATGAATTCCCTGGAGTTCGGTCTCCTTGTAGTTGGCCACCACCCACATCCGGAAGGGGACCACGTAACCTACGACCTGTCCGGGAGAGAGATATTGCCCCTTTTCCACGGTCTTGCCCGTGACGAGTCCATCCACGGGAGCGCGAACCTTTGAAAAACGGAGATTCAGGAGATCGATGGCAATTTTGGCTTTGTCCTTCCGGACCGTCGCCTTTAATACCTGACTGAGGGAGGTGTCGGCCTTCAGGCTGGCCTGCGCCACCTGATAGGCGGCCTGGTCGCGGTCGAGGCGGGAGGCGGTCGCGAAGGCCTTTTTCGACAGCCGGGCGGTCCGGTCGCTTTCCCGATGCGTGAGTCTGATCGTGGTCTGGTCTTTTTCAATATTGGCCCGGTTGACATCAAGCTGGGCTTCGTCCCGGGCGAGAGCGGCCTCGTCCTGGGCGAGTGTCCGTTGGAGCACCCTGTCGTCGAGTTCGAAGAGAAGGTCGCCGGCATGGACGATCTGATTGTCATGGATGAAGACCTGCATAACTGAACCGGGAATGCGGGTGGTGACGGGATGAAGGTGGCCGGAGATCTGGGCATCATCCGTGCTGATATGGGTTTCCGAATAACGGTAGAAGGCAAGGGAGGCAGCCACAAGGACAATGGAAACGGCTGCCGTCCCACCAATGACCTTTAAGTTCATTTGCTGATCCTTTATGGGAGCCTTGTCCCGGTGATGTCGATCGTCAAATCCGATCCCATTTATTAATTAATTGATAAATTAATCTATCGGAAGAGTCAGGTCAAATATCCCCGGGGGCCGGAGGGGATTTTCAGGATCTCTTGGCCAATCGCGACGGATTTGCTGTAATCTTGGAATGATTTGCTTTTTTGCCAACCACGAGGGGGGAGATCCCCGAGGAAGGACGCCTGGACGTGAAGAAGCCGCTCATCCCTCTGGAGGTTCCCTTCAGGGTCTTTGTCGCCCTCACCTTTGCCGGAACCATCACCTTTCATATTCTCGGGTTGGGCATCCATACCGCGATCGGTCGCCAGAAAAATGCCCTCGTCACGAAGATCGAGACCCTGGCGGAGGTCAAAAGCCAGCTTCTGGGACTCGAGGCGGGGCTATCGGTCTTCGAAGAACGCCTCCGTGTCTTGGAGGAGAAGGCGAAAGAACCTGGAAAGGAGAGCCCTGTCCCCCTTCTTCCCCAGGTCCGGGTCATGACCCTTCTCCTTCAGAACCTCAAGGAGGCCGGAGGGGGGGAGGGCAGCCTCCTTGCTCCAAAATGGCAGAGAATCGCCGAAGGCTTCAGTCATTGTCTTGGGGGAGAATGGGGGGAGGCCGGGACTTGTCTTCGGAAGGTTTCCATGCGCCTTCCGGATTTCGGCCGGTCTCTGACCTCAACCCGCGAAGAGGTCTTCCGGCACCTCTCCCATGTCGAAAAATGGCAGGCCAGGCTCGAGCGGTGGGATACGATCCTTTACTGGCTGACGACTGTGCTGGGACTTTTGTTCATGGCTCTGGGATGGAGAAATGTCGTTCTCCAGGTCGGAAATCCCATCAAGGATATGGCGCAATCCCTGGAGGGGGTTCAAGGGGGAGAGTCTTCCAGAAGGTCGAGGCTTCCCGCCCTCTTTTCGATCCGGGAGCTCAGGATCCTGAAAGAAAATATGACAACTGTCCATAATGATTCCCTCACCGGCCTTCTGACCCGGCAAGCCCTCTCTTCGGTTCTCCGGCGGGAGATGAATACGGCCTCCGAAGGAGAGACTCCTCTGGCCGTCATTAGTCTCGATATTGATCACCTGTCCCTGATCAATGACCGATTCGGGTATGAATCCGGGGACGGGCTTCTCCGCCAAATCGGAAAGACTTTGGCCGACAATCTTCGACCCGGAGAATCGTGCGGGCGGTGGGATGGGGACGGCTTTCTTCTGGTGGCCCCCGCTCTGTCCGGGGAAAGGGCCCAGGCCCGCCTTGACGAAATCCGGGAGCGCCTCCTGCGTCCCCTTTCTTCGGATCCCGGAGCGGAGAGGCGTATGACGGTCAGTGGGGGAGTGGGTCTCTTCAGGAAGGGACTAAACCCGGAATCGCTCGTCCGGGAGGCGGAAGAGGCTCTTGCCCAGGGGAGGGAGAGGAGGGCCGGAGTCGTCAGCCGGGCTCAGGATGCCCCCGGAAGTGCAGGATGAAGCGCCTCTCTGGGGGTGACTGGATAAGGTCTGTTTATTGAAACTATATAATAATTGTTGTATAATTAAAATGTTTTGAAGACAAAAGACAAGGGAAAAAGGTCACCTTTGACGGAGGGATCCATGGAAGACAAAGGGTCCAAGATTCATGATCTTGTCAGGGAGAGATACGGGACCATTGCCAATAAGGGAACGGGA
>JAJZGM010000110.1 GCA_021828525.1 Nitrospirota bacterium
ACTTTTTTTTCTCCCCCGGCTCCTCGACTCCCTGTTTCACCGTCTTCAGCCCATCCGGATCCGACTTTTTGACGGCGGCCGTCTTGCGGGTCGACCCTACCCCATTCTTTTTAACGCTCACAATCAGATTCCTCGCTTGTCTGCTGGCTCGTTTCAGGAACCAGTGCACGGACTACGTCCCAGGCGTTATCGATTCTTCGGGCGCCTTCGCCCAAAAGCATTTCCGGCCCCTCCTTCTCCCAGCCGGTGGCCCCCCTGTCAAAAACGAAAATCTCCCGCCCTTCCTCCAGAGCGATGCGGGCGGTAATGTATGTTCCCGATCGCCTCCGATGGGCCCCCACGATCAGGGCGAAGGACAATCCGACGATCATGCGATTTCTGTGGGGAAAATGCCAGCCTTCCGGCCCATCGCCCGGACTGAATTCGGACAGGAGCGCTCCGCCCCGGGCGCAAATCTCGCGGGCAAGCGAGAGATGCTCCGCGGGGTAGACCCTATCGAGACCCGTTCCGACAACCCCCACCGTTTTTCCCTGTCCCGCCAGCGCTCCCCGATGGGCCGCCCCGTCCATACCCTTCGCGAGTCCGCTGACGACCGTCCATCCCAGAGAGACGATCTCCCGGGCCAGATCGAAAAATCCCTCCTGGGCCCGGATCCCCGCCTCCCGGGCCCCCACCATGCCGATCGAAAGGGTTGATGGAACATCGGAATCTCCTTGCACCCACACGCAAAACGGAGGTACTGAAAGCCGCCTCAGGAACAGAGGATAATCCTCCGAGCCAGGATGAATCATCTTAAGCCCAAGGCGTTTGGCCTTGTCAAGAAGACCGGAAGCCAGAGAAGAGAGAGCGGACTTTCTGGCCGTCGGAACATGCCAAAGGAGGCGCTCCATTTCTGCCTCGGGAGAACCGTTGGCCCCCGTTCTGAGCCGGGTCCGCTTTTTCAGGGACTCCATCTCAAGAAGGTGGGCGATCATCCAGGAAAGGTTCCCGGAAGCGTCCTCTGAAACAGGATCCTTTTCTTGAGTCATGATTGGCCGAGGAAAAAAGAAATTGTACAATGAGTCACGGTCATTCTTCGGGAGATCCGTTTCAACCTGTGGGGAAAATCCATGGATATGTCTCTTTACCACCTTTTTCTTTATGCGACAATCATTCTTTCCGTCCTTACCGTTCTGGGAGCCCTCTTCTATCTGAAGGACAGGAAAAGAAGGCTCTCGGAAAGCTCCGTGCATATGGAAATGACTCCGGCGGAACAGATCGGGGAGATAGACGCACAGATCGCCGCCCTCAAACAGCGAATCGCCAGACTCGAGGAGGAAAAACACGCCCTTTTTTCCCGGGCTCCAAAGGAGTAATCGGAATCAGCTTCCCCGGTCGATGTAGAGTTCCTCCCGGGCGGCACTGTAACCCAGAAGTTCCGCATAACGTCCCCAGTTGACAAGCATCGCAAAAGCGCTGTCCACATCTTCGTTCGGAAACTGCTCCCCGATCAGGGATTTGACCGTTTCCTCGGAAAGGCTCTCTTCGGCGGCCTTCCCCAGCCATTCCATGGCCCGGATAAAAATCGGAATAGTCAGAAGCCGTTCCCGGATAAGCGCCTTGCGGCCGTTGATATCTTTCCTCAGAATCTCCTCCCCCATGGGAGTCAGGGAGATGTCGCTTTCGGGTGTGTCCACAAACCCCAGGGATTCAGCGGATCGAACGATCTGGAGTTCCTCTCCGAGTTCAAGGTGCAGGTCAATTCCTAGCTGGTAAAGATCGGAAGATCCTCCCTTCTCCTGGAGAATCTTGAGAAGTCCTATAATCCGACTGATCCCCGTATAAGGCTCAGGTTCGCCTTCCATTCCTCCTCCTCCTTCTGGTCGATCCCTTTATGTCCCTGGTCCTGTTATTCTTCTCTTTTTCATGAGATAAGGGAAAAGATCTCATCTGAAAGACGCTCGAAATCCGGATGTTTCCTGTTTCTTGGTCTGGGCAGATCGACAGGGATCTCCCGAACCACCCGGGTCGGCCTCCGGGAAAGGACGACGACCCGGTCGGCCATCAGGATGGCCTCTTCAATGATGTGGGTCACCATGACAATTGTTCGGACCGGCATTTCCGGATCCTTCCAGAGCATAAGGACCTCGTCCCGAAGCGTGACCGATGTCAGGGCATCAAGGTTGGAGAACGGTTCATCCATCAAAAGGATCCTGGGCTCGATAGCCAGAGCCCGGGCCAGCCCTACCCTCTGTTTCATGCCTCCGGACAGCTCCCGGGGGTAGGCCTCCTCATAGCCCTCGAGTCCCACCTTGACCATGTAGAAGGACACGGTCCGGTCGATGTCCAAAGCGGAGGGACCCCGAGCCACAAGACCGAGAGCCACATTGTCCCGGACCGACAGCCATGGCAAAAGTGCAAAACCCTGGAACACCATGGCCATGTCTCCGTTGACTCCCGCCTGAGGCACCTTCCGGTAGAGGACCTGTCCCGCGGACGGCGGGATCAGCCCCTGAAGAATCCGAAGCAAGGTGCTCTTGCCGCATCCCGAAGGACCCACGATGGCGACAAACTCCCCTTCCTCCACCTCCAGGGAAACATCGTCGATCGCCCTGGTGGAGCGGTTTTCCCTCGTGAAATCCCGGGCAATGTTCCTGAGCTGCAAAAAAGAAGTCCGATCAGCTGTCATATCCATACTTTCGTGTAACCCGTTCATAAAGGGGTAGCCAGAAAAGGCGGTTCAATATGACGACCGCCGCCGTCATGACGAGAAGAGTTGCAACGATCAGGACCGGATGACCTCCGGAATAGGTCGCCCTGTCAAGAAAGGCACCCACTCCCCGGACTCCGTAATCCTGCCTGGCATAGACCACATATTCCGACACGATCAGCGCATTCCAGCCTCCTCCGAAGGCGGTGATGGATCCCGTCACGAGGGACGGCATGAGAAAAGGAAGAAAGACCCTCCGAAAAAAAAGGACGCCCCGGATCCCGAATGTCAGGGAAACCTCCCGGAGCTCCGTCGGAAAGGTTCCGACCCCTGACAGCAGATTGAAGAGAAGGTACCACTGCATCCCGGACATCAGAAGAATGATCGAGGCAAGATTCATGCTGTGAAGCTTCTGGACGACAAGGACAATGATGAACGGAAACAGGGCCGTCGCCGGAACGGAGGCCATTACTTCGGCCAGAGGAAAAACAATACGGGAAAGTCGGGGATTTTTAAAGACCCAATAGGCCAGGGGGATGGTCCAGAGAAGGCTCAGGGCGTATCCAACAAGAAGGCGGATCATAGAGAAAACGAGATCCGCCGGAAGCTCCGACAGCAAGGCCCAGGGAATGCCCTGTCTCACCCATCCGGCAACAACATGAACCCCGTCGAGAACGCTCTTTGCGACCACGACCCCGGCAAGAATGAGCGCGGCGATCCGGATCGCCGCCAGAAGCGGACGGGGCCAGCGAAGGCCCTCGCTCTGTCCCGCAGGCCAGAGATGCCTGACAAGAAACCCTGCCCAACCGGCCAAGAGCCGTCTTGAGCTTGCCAGCGTTTCCGATGCCGCGAGAAAGTCATAGACGGGAGAGGAGATCCGGGCAAAGGGCCCCTCCACTTCTCCGATCTGGAAAGTGTGCGACCAGACAAGAGCCGGACGGAAGACGAAGACATCCAGGAGCATCACAGTCACGATCAGGGCTCCGATTCCCAGAAGAGCCTCTCCGAACTGGCCTTTTTCCGTGGCTCCGACCAGAAAGCTCCCGAGACCCGGGAGCTCGTAGTGGACCGGACCCAGGGCGATCATTTCGCAAGCGATAAGAAAATACCACCCGGCCGTCCAGGAAAGCACGGAGTTGTAGATCACCTTCGGCAAGGTCATCGGAACGAGGAACCTCGTGACCCAAAGCCAATAGGGAGCCCTGATCCCGCGAAAGAGTTCCCAGAGGTCTGCCGGAGCGGTCCGGATCGATTCGTAGACGGCAAAGGCCATGTTCCAGGCCATGCTGGTTGCGATCAGGACGATCGACGCCACCTCCACACCCATCCGGGTGCTGGGGAAAAGGGGAACCATCATCAGGACCACGGCAGGAAAGAATCCAAGGACAGGGATCGACTGAAGAATATCGAGAACCGGAATCAGGACCTTTGGGCCCCACCGCGTCATGGCCGCGGCGAATCCGTAGAGATAGGCAAAGAGCAGGGACAGCAGATAGGCCAGGGTGAGGCGCAGCAGGGAATGGCCAATATCCCCGGGAAGATCGGCCAGATCTTCCCGGGGAAAAAGAGGCCGTCCCGAGGGGGGCGTACGGGAAAAGAGCAGGACCACACCGGAAAGGACCGTGACCACTATCGCGGTCGGCAGGAGGAAACTGAATCGTTTCAGGAAAGAGGGCGTCACCGGACGAGCTCCGCGCACAAATGTCCGGATTCATCCGGAAAAATTGGAAAATGATTATCGATCCGGTAACATGGAAACAAGATCACTTCCTCTTCTCAAGGTGAAAGGATACCTCATGGATAATGGGACTGCCGTCTGGGTGCTTGTCGGGCTTGCAGCACTTCTGACCTTCGGAATTCTTTTTTTCCTGTTCCGGGCCATCAAGGTTCTGGGCCGCCTTGAGGAATCAACGAGAAAGCTGGAAGAAAACGCCATTCCCCTTCTTCTCAGCATCCGTCGGATCACCGACGAGGTCGAACCCCTTGTCCGGAAAACATCGGAGCGGTATCAGCAACTGGACGAGAGCCTCTCCGGGTTCTCCCGATCTCCTGTTTTTTCCCTTCTGTCTCCGATTCTGAACCTGAGAGGTCCGTTTCGAACATTAGGAGGATTCATGAAAATTGCTCGGGGGACGATCGCCGGGATCGCAAGAGCCAGAGAAGTTCTCAGACAATCTCATGCCGGAAAAAAGGTCCTTCCGTCCGACAACAAAACCCCACTAAAG
>JAJZGM010000111.1 GCA_021828525.1 Nitrospirota bacterium
TCCGTTGACGACCTTCCGCTTGTGATAGGACTTTTCAAGTCCGATGGCTTCAATGGACATCAGACTTCCTGGAATGGCCCATCCCGGACCCCTTCTCCGATGGAGACGATTTCTTGCGGGGCGACAGCAGCATCAGGCTGTGTCCCTGTATCACGCTCTTGTTGAGCCTCGTAAAGAAGGTGATGCGTTCTCCGGACATCCTGTCTCCATTCTGGATCACCACCGGTTCCTCTGTCAGGACAAAGAGGTGAGCCGCCTGGACATAGACGGCCTTTCCGGCATAGGCAACCCTGTGAGGGGTGTGGATCACCACGTGGCCGGTTGCGACCATCGTCTCGACGCGCTGACCGGAGGATTCCCCCTTCGACTGCTCCATCAGTGTTTTCCCCTTCCCCGACTTCTTCAGGAAGACGACCAGGTCGTCCGACGTGAGCCGGAGTGTTCCCTTGACAAGATGGACGTGGCCGGAAAAGGTGATCTCGTTTTCGATGTTGCGGGCCAGCATGTGGTCGGCCCGGACAACCATTGCCACCGGGGCTTTTGGCTCCTTTATCACTTTCGGAAGAGCGGCCGCCGGAGATGGCTCTGTTGCGAGGAATATCAACACCAGGGCCAGAATCGTCCCCTTCATCCTCCACAAGCAGTGGCCGGCGAGTCCGCCGTGGCCTTCCTTCGGCCTATCCGGCAAAGACGGCATGCACGTCCCTCTGGAGAGTAAAGGATTGCGACTTCGGAACCGATTCAAGGCCGACACCATGAATGACCACCCCCCGGCTGACGAGCGTCACCGGTCCCTCCGTTGTGATGGTATCGGAGGCGTCGTGGTAATGCAATTGCCGGGCCACAAGGAGCAGTCCGGTCGAAAAAGCGGCGGAGACGGGAACGGACCGGCCGGAGACCAGAAATTGGTGTCCTGCCCGGTCGATAATCCCCTGCTGGCTCCGAATGTCGAGCGTCAGGGTTTCACTCAGGATGATGTGTGCGGAAAGATCCGACAGCCGGGTTCGGGATTGGCCCTCCCCGATGATGGCCGATTTCGCCCGTACGAACCAGCGCGTCCTGGCCTTGTAGGTCCGGGAATAGGTGAAGTTCCGGATGATGACCGCAGGCTTCGGAAGGGGATGGGTATCCGTCGGAACGGTTCCTCGATCGGACACGTGCCGCCTCGCTAGGAACCCGAAAAGAAGAATGGCCGCAAGAAGCGGGATCAGGGAGACGAGAACGACAACGGATTTCCTGCGCAGAAACGTCAGCACAATCCCGGCCCAGCCGGCTCCGGTCCAGGACAAAGGATCTCGTCGGCCCCGGAGGACACGGCCCTACTCAGAAAAATCGTGGAACAGGCGCTTGAGGGCATCAATCCCTTCGGTGATCGCCGCGGCAGACTTGAGAAGCTGACTGGACTCGTCCTCAGAAAGGGGAAGCTCTACGATTTCCTCGAGCCCCTGGTTTCCGAGACGAACCGGGACGCCGACGAAGGCCTCCTTGATCCCGTACTCTCCCTGGAGAAAAACCGAGCTCGGGATGATCCGGTGCCGGTCGTGCAGGATCGATTCAATCATCGAATAGGTGGCGGCCGCCGGGGCAAAGTAGGCGGAGGAGTCTTTCATCAGGTGAACGATTTCGGCTCCCCCGTCCCGGGTCCTCTGGACGATCGCCGCCAGGCGGTCTTTGGGTACCATCTTGCGGACTGGAACCCCGGCAATGGTCGAAAAGTCAAGAAGCGGCACCATCTGGTCTCCGTGGCCCCCCATGACGAGACTCTGGATGTTCGACACCGAAGTCCGGGTCTCTTCCGAGAGAAAGTAAGCGAACCGGGAGGAATCGAGCGCCCCGCCCATGCCGACCACCCGCTCCCGGGGAAATCCGGTCACGCGCCAGAGGACGTACGCCATAAGATCCATGGGATTGGTCACGGCAATCACGATGCTGTCCGGGGCATATTTCCGGATATGGCGGGCCACGTCACGGATGATCTCGCCGTTTTTGGTCAGCAGGTCATCCCGGGACATGCCCGGCTTCCGGGAAAAGCCGGCGGTGACCACCACCACGGAGGAATCGACGATCTCCTCATAGTGGCCGGTTCCGCGAATCCGTGTATCAAACCCCATCAGGGGACCCGCTTCCAGGATGTCGAGGGCCTTTCCCTGGGCCACACCGTCACGGATATCCAGAAGGACGACATCGGCCACGCCGTTCTCGACAATTTTCTGGGCCGTCGTCGCCCCGACGTTCCCCGCCCCGATAATGCTGACCTTCCGTCTTTTTTTCACGATTCGCAAAAATCTCTCCTTACATTCCTTCCTGAAGCGAGATTCCCCCGCCAGGACTGACTCGATTTGATGGGGAAAGGGGCCTTTCCTGACCGGCGGAAATCTCCGGAGACCTCGATCAGACCATCACGGCAATCCGACCCATGAGTGCCTGTGATCATACGCAATCGGGAGAAGAAAGGCAAGCCGGACAACCGCTTCTGGAAAGAAGCCGGGCCGGGGAGAGGAGCTTTCGTGCGCCCGGGAGATCCCTCGATGGGCCGCGGGTGCAGACCATCAGAAATCCCGTCTTAACCCCATTTCGCGATCCAGTCTGTCCTGGATCATGGAGAGGCGGAAGCGGTCAGCGATGAGCCGCTCCCGACTGGTCAGCACTTCCGTTTCGGCGTCGACGGCCGTCACGCCGTCCACTAACCCCCGGGCGAAGCGTCTCTCCACAAGACGGAGATTTTCTTGGGCGTGGTCGAAACGGGCCTGGTCCAGTGTCAGGGTCTCCCTTTGCGTCTCGAAGTCATCATAGAGCTTCCGGACATTGCGAATGATGCGAAGACGGACGAGCCGGGTCTTTTCCGATTCTTTTCTGGCCTCCATCCGTGCCTGTTCGGTGTCGTGGAGGATGGCTCCGCCGACGAAGATTGGCATTGAAAGAGTCACCCCGCTCTGGAAGGTCGGGAGAAAGAGCCCCATGCCACCGGGACCCGGCGGTGCCCCGGAGATGTTTGTCGGGACTCCCCAGAGGATGAAGCCCTGGGCAAAAAGGGAGAGGTGGGGGTAATTCCGGGTCCGGATCTCCTGGACATCGGTCTCCTTCTCCCTGTCAAGGGCCAGGGCGGCCTGAAGAAGGGGCCGGTGGGACAGTGCATAGGCGATCATTTTATCGAGAGACCACGAGGGTCCAGTCCTCCGGGGTGTTCCGTCAGTCCGGTAGGAGACCATCGTTTCCCGGCCCATGGCGAAGATCAGGTCAGCCTGGGCCTTCCGGAGGGCATTCCCCTGGCGGATCCGTTCGAGACGTGTTTTTTCCAGAAGGAGCCGGGCCATGGTGACATCGGTGATGACTCCGAAGCCCCGGGCCAGCCGCTCCTGCGCCATCCGGAGATGAAGGGCGGCATCCTCCTCGTTTTTCCGGGCGGCCCTGTACAGGTGCTCGAACATCGCCAGCTGGTCGTAGGCTACGTTGGCACGGAAGGAAACGGAGAGGCGGGCTTCCGAGAACTCTTCCTTCCGGCTCCGAAGACGGAGACGTTCCGCCCGAACCCGATAGTGCCGCCGGCCGAAGGCGGTGATGTCCTGGGTCAGTGTGGGATTGAGCATTTCGGGAGCGATCGGCTGGTAATCCGGGAAGACTCCCCCGACGAAGGCCGTATTCAGAAAGAGCTGGTCAAGAGAAAGGGCGATATGGGGGTAATAATCGGCAAGCGCGGTTCCGACCTTTTCTGTCTGGGCGCGGGAGCGGGCATAGGCGATGGAGACAAGGGGATGGGACGACAGCGCCGCCTCGACGACCGCCTTTCGGTCGATGGGAACCCCCTCCTCCGACGCCAGAGCGTGAGAAGAGAGTAAAAGTCCGGCCAGGACCCCCCCTGCGAAGGCCGGAAAGGCCCGGAACAGACGAAGGAGGATCCCGGGGTCAGCTTTTCCGGACAATGGCCACCTCGGCTGACATGCCGGGAAAGATCGCCTGTCCCCTGAGGTCATCGAAGACGATCCGGACCGGGATTCGCTGGACGACCTTCACGAATGTCCCGGCGGCATTCTGGGTCGGGAGAAGCGCGAAGGCCTGGCTCGCGGCGGGAATGAACTCAAGCACATGACCCGTAAAGGCAATGCGGGGAAAGGCATCGATATGGATCCGGACCTTCTGGCCGGGATGAACTTTCCAGACCTGGGTCTCCCGCAGATAGGCGTCAAGCCATATATTGTCCCTGTTCCGGGTGTCAATGATGCTGACCAGGGGCTGGTTTGGACGGACCGTCTCTCCCAGGTTGACAAGCCGCTGGGCCACCTGTCCCGGGATTGAGGCGAAGACCGTGCGATTTCGGGGGTGGACTTCGGAGATGGCGAGAATTTGCCGGTCCGCCCGGATCAGTCGCCGGATCTCCCGAAGCTGGTCCTTCTTCTTCCGGTAGGTGGTTTCGAGGTCCTCAAGATCTTGGGCCGATATAAAACGATTTTTCAGAAGATCCCGCCCCCGGTGGTAGTGATCCCGGGCATCGGCCACCTCCCGTTCGATCAGCACCTTCCTGGCCAGATCCCGCTCAAGGATCTGGAAGGGGGAGAGGTTCAGGCGGGTGTCATAGGCCGTGTTGTAGCGTTCTCCGGTCGTGTCGATTGTCGCGATGACCTCGCCAAAGCGAACCGGATCCCCCTCGTTGACCTTGAAATTGATGAGCCGTCCTCCGACTGGAGAGGCGACATAGGTGATCTTGCCCTGGACATAGCAGTCGACCGAGCGGACATAGCGCACCCGGTCGACCAGGATGTATCCGCCCCACAGGAGGGTCCCGACAAGCCCGGCCAGGGGGACAAGGATCCTCCATGAACGAAGGGAGATGCCTGATTCAGGGGTGTCTGCCATCGAAAATTACTCCGGCAATGATCGCAGGACTCTTGCTCCGGG